>CAZJLQ010000076.1:0-6944 GCA_964546675.1 uncultured Synechococcus sp. | reverse complement strand
GTAACTCCTTAGCAGGGAGCCGCTTTCAACCACTCAGCCACCTCTCCAGCGGCGCTCCAAGTTTACCAAGAGCAGGTCGAACGTCAGATTTCAACGCGCGGAAGTCGCTGTTTGAAACCGCAGAGGATTTCCCATGGGATGGAGTCACAGCGTGCACTCCAGTCCTGTGGACTGATCTGGCTGTCTCCATCGCAGCCGAGCAGTGTCACGCTGCTGCCGGTGTCCAGTTCAGGGGCTTCGCTGGCATCGAGCAGCAGCTGATCCATGGTGATCGCGCCCACCTGGGGGAGTGCTTTGCCACGGTGCAGCGCGTGAATTTTGCCGCTGAGGGAGCGCACCACACCGTCGGCGTAGCCGATCCCTACCACCGCCAGACGGGTGGGACGTTCGCTGATGAAGCGGTGTCCATAACTGGCTCCGACGCCGGCACCAATGGAACGGATCAGGGTCACACGAGCCTTCACGGTGAGAGCAGGCTGGAGAGGAATCACTCCCTCGAGGTGCTGGGCTGGGGAATGGCCGTAGAGCGCCAAGCCGACGCGGACCATGTCGTAATGCAGATCGTGGTCGAGCAGGGTGCCGGCGGAGTTGGCGAGATGGCGGCTGAGATCCCTGCCCCGTCCGGGTAAATGGTTCAAAACATCCTGAAACCGTTGGTTCTGCCGGGCTGTGATCGCGGCATCGTGGCCGTTCGGGTCTCCATCAGCACAGGCCAGATGGCTGTAAAGCCCACGCAGTTCGAGGTTTTCAAGCTGGCGGATCGCGTCCACCAGTCTTGGCCCTTCCTCCCAGTCACAGCCAAGACGCGCCATGCCGGTGTCCAGCTTCAATTGCACCGGAAAGCGACGGCCTGTGCCATCGGCGAGGTTTTGGCAAAGCAACGCTTCGCGCATCCCGCTCAACGTGGGCATCAAGGCCCAATTCAGGCAACTGCGAAGCTCCTCGGCCTGCGTCAGGTTCCCCAGAAGCAGCACCGGTGCTTCGATGCCGGCGACCCGAAGCTCGATTCCCTCCTGCAGGGTTGCCACGCCAAGACAGGTCGCCCCTCCCCTCAGGGCAGCACGGGCAACGGTTACTGCCCCATGGCCATATCCATCTGCTTTGACGACGGCCATCAGTGAGCACGGCTCCGCCAGATGACGGCACAAAGCGGCAGCGTTCGCCTCGATCGCCTGAGGCGACACCTCGACCCAGGCCCGCTGGCAAGGATCCACATCGGCACTGAAATCCCTTGATCCGTCTGCGGCAGCTCTGCTCAGCTCAGACATCGGATTTGAGTGCTCGGCGTTACCGAGAAATTCCGTGTGCGCTCGATAGCATGACGCTTAATCAGGGAGCTGGCATGGGCCAGGTTCTCGTTCTCAATGCGTCATATGAACCCCTGAACATCACCACGTGGCGTCGCGCCATGGTGATGATGATCAAGGGAAAGGCTGAAAGCCTTGAGCAGGATTCCACCCGGCAGATCCGCCGTGGAACCCACCTGCCCACGGTGATCCGACTTCGTCAGTATGTGCATGTGCCCTTTCGCCAGCTTCCGCTGACGAGGCGGAACGTTTTCCACCGAGATGGTCAGCGCTGTCAATACTGCGGTTGCAGTGGTGAACAGCTCTCGATCGACCATGTGATTCCCCGCAGCCGTGGCGGGGAAGACACCTGGGAGAACGTGACCACGGCGTGTCTGACTTGCAATGTCCGAAAGGGCAACAGGACACCGAAGGAAGCAGGCATGCCCTTGACGCGTGTGCCCCGACGCCCGTTGAGCAGTTTGAGTTTCGAGGCGACCCGTCAGATCCATTCGGGTCGTCACCAGGAGTGGGCCAAGTACGTGATCGGCGTGCAACCGGGAGCAACCTGATTCAGTTCTCGTCTTGATCGCTGAGTGCTTCAAGTTTCTGCCTTTGCTCTTCAGCGATGCAGGCACCGATGAGATCTTCAAGCTGGCCCTCCAGGACCGGTTCCAGTGAGAAATTCCGTCCGAGTCGGTGATCGGTCGTTCGGTTGTCCTTGTAGTTGTAAGTCCGGATTTTTTCACTGCGGTCTCCACTCCCCACCTGTGCGCGGCGGTCGCTGCTTTCCCGTTCTGCAGCGGCGGTCATCTCCATTTCAAGCAATTTGGCCCGCAAGATTTCAAGAGCCCGCTCCCTGTTCTGGAGCTGCGAGCGTTCCTGGGTGCAGAAGACACGGATGCCGGTGGGTTTGTGGAGAAGATCCACTGCCGTTTCAACCTTGTTCACGTTCTGACCGCCGGCGCCACCGGATCTGGCTGTGCTGATCTCCAGGTCCTTGGGATCCAGTTGCACTTCCACAGCATCCGCCTCTGGCATGACTGCGACCGTGGCTGTTGATGTATGGACCCGGCCCTGCGACTCCGTGGCTGGCACCCGCTGTACCCGGTGGACGCCAGCTTCAAATTTCAACTGACTGAACACGCCGTCTCCCTTTACCGAGAGGATCAATTCACGGAATCCACCCAGATCGGCCTCGGTCGCGCTGACGGGTTGCACAGTCCAGCCGGTTTTCTGGCTGTAGCGGTCGTACATGCGCGCCAGATCGCCGGCCCAGAGGCAAGCTTCATCCCCTCCGGCACCTGCGCGGATCTCGAGCATCACACTGCGGTCGTCGCGGGGATCGCGTGGCAGCAATGCCAGGGTTAATCGTTCGACCAGTGTGGTGTGTTGTTCGGCCAGGGATTCCAGTTCCTCCTGTGCCAGAGCTTCCATCGCCTGATCGCCACGGCTGTCTCTCAGCAGTTGGCGGGCTTGCTCCTGCTCCTGTTCGACGCTTTGCAACGCTTCAAAATCGAGCACAAGCGGCTCAAGGCGCGATCGCTCCCGGGCGATCGATTCGAGACGCTTCGGATCTGAAGCGACGTCGGGATCAGCCAGCTGCCGCTCAAGACTTCGGAAGCTGGCTGAGGCTGTTTCCAGCCGTGTGATGAGGGTCGAGGCGTCCATGCCCCGGACTCAAGCTCAGGAGTTGGCTTCCGCCTTGGATTCGGCGTCAGCTTTCTCGTCCGCACCAGCTTTTTTGCTGCCCATGCCGTATTTGCGCATGAAGCGATCAACCCGCCCTTCAGTGTCGAGAATCTTCTGAGTACCGGTGAAGAAGGGGTGATTCCCACTCCAGACGTCGACGTGGATTTCAGGCTGGGTGGAACCAGTGGTCATGACCACTTCTCCATTGCAGATCACCTTGGCGTCGGGATACCAGGTGGGGTGGATGTCGGGTTTTGGCATCGGAAAAGAATCAGCGCTTGGAGAACTGAGGAGCTTTACGGGCTTTCTTGAGACCGTACTTACGACGTTCCTTGGCCCGGGGGTCACGGCTCAGGTGACCTTCAGTCTTGAGTGGTTTGCGGTTGTCGGCGGACAATTCACACAGCGCTCGAGCAGCACCTTGCTTAATGGCACCGGCTTGACCGGTCAGGCCGCCCCCGCGGACGTTCACAAGAACGTCGTATTCGGTGGTCAGTCCGAGGGTCTCAAGGGGAGCCTTGACCGCTGCGATGTACGCAGGGTTGTAGTTCAGGTAGTTGTCACCAGGGCGACCATTGATGGTGATCGTGCCGTTGCCCGGTACGAGGCGCACGCGAGCGACTGATGTTTTGCGGCGACCGGTTCCCCAGTAGACGACGGAATTGCTGCTCATTGGGCGGAGGCTGATGGATTGAGCTGAAGGGGCTGAGGCTTCTGGGCGGCGTGGGGATGGTCGCTGCCCTTGTAAACCTTGAGCTTGCGGAACATCTGGCGGCCGAGTGCGTTGTGGGGAAGCATTCCCTTGATCGCCTTTTCAACGATGCGTTCGGGAATGCGCTCCTGCAGAGCCTCGAAGGTCTCCACTTTCATGCCGCCTGGGCGGCCGGAGTGGCGGCGGTAGAGCTTTTGCTGCGGTTTGCGGCCGCTTACCTTGATTTTCTCGGCATTCACCACCACCACAAAATCGCCTGTGTCGAGGTGTGGGGTGAAGCTGGGATTGTTTTTGCCGCGCAGAACGGCTGCGACCTCGGTGGCGAGGCGGCCAAGGGTCTGATTCTCAGCGTCGACCAGATACCACTGGCGATCGATCGAATCAATGGGGGGAATGGAGGTCTTGTTCATCTCGCCGGCAGGCCGGTTCGGAAATACCCCCTTTAAGGGGCTGGGCAGGACGTCAGGTCCGTTCTGGATCTGACAAAAGCTCAAGAATCGAGCTTACTCTTCGACGGATTCCCATCGTCATGAATGGGATGTCAACCGAGATCTGATCCGGTCGCTTCCGGCAGAGGCGGAGGATCCGGAGGTGGATCACTCTCAGCCAGAAAAAACCACGGTTGGCAATCGTACCAGCCGCTCCTGCTGAAGATGTCTTCGCCATATCCAGCTCTCAGGAAGCAGAGGCCCCGGGACGGAGCGGCTTCCCTCACTTCACTGCGCCGGCGCTGCCGCCATCGCAGCTCAAACTGATCGGTGCTCAGTCGCTGTTCGCCGACGGCCACCAGCTGCGCCATCAGCAGTCGAACCATGCCGTAGAGAAATCCGCTCGCCTGGATCTCAACGATCACAAGATCCCCACGGCGCTCCAGATGCACCTCCTGAACCGTGGTGCGTGCGTGGGCGCGGCGGCTTCCGGCGCGCATGAAGGCACTGAAATCATGCAGGCCGACCAACCCATGCAGCGCGGTTCTCATGCGCGTTTCGTTCAGGCGCACGTGATAGCGATGCCAGGTCCAGGCGGAAAGGAAGAGGTTGGGCCGTCGGCCGTTGTAAATCGTGTAGCGGTACCGCCGATAAACGGCGTCATAACAGGCATGCCATGTGCTTGGCCGCCGCACTGATTCCCGCACACGAATGGTGGGCGGCAGGCGTCCATTGAGGGCCATCGCCCACTTGGTGGCTGGAATCCGGTCGGAAGCATCGAAGTGCACCACCTGTGCGGCGGCATGGACCCCTGAATCGGTTCGTCCCGCTGCAAACGTCTGGATTGGTCTGCTTGGGTCAAGGGCGCCAATGGCATCTTCCAAAACCCCTTGCACGCTTCGACCATTGCGTTGTCGCTGCCATCCGCAAAACGAAGATCCCTCGTACTGCAGGCTGAGTGCGATCCGCTCAAGGGTCGCGTTCTCAGGTTCAGCAGACGAGGGAGGGTGGATCAACCGTCAGGTTGGGGGGCGAGATCCGGGGAGAAAGTCGTCAGACCAGTTCGATAATGGCCATCTCAGCGTTATCACCGCGGCGACGCACTGTGCGGGTGATGCGCGTGTAGCCACCACGACGGTCGCCATAGCGATCTGGTGCCTTGTCAAACAGGGCGTGCACCAGTTGTTTGTCGTAGATGTATCCCAGGGCCCGACGTCTCGATGAAAGGCTTCCGTCTTTGGCCAGAGTGATCATCCGTTCCGCTTCGTCACGAAGAGCCTTGGCACGTGCTTTGGTGGTCGTCACACGACCTTCACGAATCAGCTGAGTGGTGAGAGCACGGAGCATGGCCTTCCGCTGATCGGCGGGTCGCCCCAGCTGTGGAACTCGGCATTGGTGACGCATGGTTCGTTCGGAATCGGAGAGGGATCAGGTCTTGGGAGGGTTCGGAAGGATGGCCGTCAGGCCGTGGTGCGGCTCTGGGGGATCGAAATGCCGATGCGCTCAAGAGCTTCGATCACTTCATCAGCAGATTTCGATCCGAAATTCTTGATCTCGAGGAGATCCTCGTAGCTGAAGCCCATCAGATCCGAAACGGAATTGACTTGAGCACGTTTCAGGCAGTTGTAAGCGCGAACCGAAAGATTCAGTTCTTCCAGAGGGATTTGTGCCTCAGTGGACGGTTCGGGTTCGACGCCGGGCTCTTCGACCAGGGTGACGGTCGCCAGTGGTTGAAACAGTTCAATCAACTGATTGGCGGTCTGAGCGAGAGCGTCGTCGGGAGTGATGGAGCCATCGGTCACGATCTCCATCCGCAGCCGTTCCCGTGCGGAGCCACCTTCAGCGACGGCTGTTTCGTCGATATTGAAATTGACGCGACGCACAGGCATGAAAACCGCATCGATCTGAAGCAGATCGATGGCCGTCAGATCTTCATTGTTCCGGTCAACAGGGCGATAGCCGACGCCACGCTCCACGTGGACTTCCAGTTCAAGGCTGTGACCATCGGCAACGGTTGCGATGGTTCGATCGCCGTCGACCACCTGAACTTGGGATGAGAACTGCAGATCCCGTGCCTTCACCTCTGCAGGACCAGCGACGACGAGCCGACCGATCTCCAGGTCATTGGACCGGCTGTTAACGGAGAGCTGCTTGCAGTTGAGGAGAATGTCGAGAACATCCTCACGAACGCCAGGAATGGTGGCGTATTCGTGGTTGACACCTGCGATCCTGATCGCAGTCACGGCACTGCCTTCGAGTCCACCCATCAGGACGCGACGCAGTGCATTGCCGAGCGTTGTGGCTTGGCCACGCTCGAGGGGTCCAATCAGGAACACACCACTCTGTGAGCGGTCTTCGGATACCTGATGCTCGATGCGATCGATCTGGTACTGCAGCACGGTCTGATGCGGGATAGGGAGCGGGAACCGAAAGAAGAGAGCGGCTCAGACGCGGCGGCGCTTGGGCCGACGACAACCGTTGTGGGGGAGGGGAGTGACGTCGCGGATCAGCGTGATTTCCAGGCCTGCGACCTGAAGAGCGCGGATGGCGGTTTCTCGGCCCGACCCCGGACCTCGCACCAACACTTCGATTTGGCGCATGCCTTGCTCGAGGGCGCGGCGGGCTGCCGCCTCAGCTGCGGTCTGGGCGGCAAAGGGAGTGCCTTTACGAGCTCCTTTGAAACCGCTGGCACCGGCCGAAGACCAGGAGATGACCTCTCCGGATGTGTCGGTGATCGAAACGATCGTGTTGTTGAAGGTGCTCTGGATGTGGGCGACGCCATTAGGGACGTTGCGCTTGGCCTTCTTGGGACCTGATTTCTTGGCT
>CAZJLQ010000075.1:0-6956 GCA_964546675.1 uncultured Synechococcus sp. | reverse complement strand
TCAACGAAGCGTTGTTGCGACGCCATTTCGCCACGTTCTTTGCCCTCCCGCAACACGAATGGTTTGGCTTTCTCACCAACACCTTGCCCTTGCCGCGCTTGATGGTCGTGATGCTGCGACTCTTCGCTCTTTCGCCTTGGCAGTTGCGACGGGGCCTGGTGTTTGGTGCGCCCACGGATCAGATGCCGCGTTTTGAACAAGTCGGTTAATTCTTTGTGCGCATCACCATGATGTGGTGCGGCACGGGAAGAAGTTGTGCCATTTGTTGTTGGATCAAATGACCTGTTTGATTCTGAATTGGGAGATGATGCAGGGTCACCATTTGCTGCCTTTGAAATAATGCCCTGATCGAGATTTGGCTCGACTGCTTAAGTTGTTAAGGCGCTCTTAATTGGATTAATTGCTGGGTAAAATCAGCGTATTTTTCTCAGTTAATGATTTATTCGCGATTGATGGTGAGGGTGGTGCTGCTCGTTGGCTGGTGATGGTTCGGCTTGTATAGAACTCTTTGGAATGCAATCAATTCAAGTGGCTTTACGGTTGGATTTTTGCCCAGTCCAGAGGTTGAATCAGGGGAAAAAGTGGGTCGTCTGTCATAACCTCGTCCAGCCAATCGTCCTGAAGGTCTTCGTCTCCATCGATGGCCTGCATCAAGGTCCAGAATCGGCCGAGATGGCGCTTGACTCGATCTCTGGCGAGTTCAGTGGTTGTTCCGGCTCGAAGAATGAAGCTCCAGTCTGATGATTGAGACAGCAATAATTCACGAGCTGCTTGCTTGAGCAGGTTGAGATCGCTTTCCCGTCCGACCCCACGGCTGCTGCGTCGCACCATTGCATCGGCTGCGCGTTCCCACTCGGGAACAATCCATGCGTTGGTTTCATTCAACCAGTAGTTGTGATATCCGCCCTGTCCCCAACTTGAGGGGCTGGGATCGCAGAGCTGCAATTGGTTGGCGTTGGCGAGCACATCACGCAAGCGGGTGAACTGCACACCTTGCTGAGGTCCCTGCCGGAACAATTCACCCAGAAACATGGGACCTTCAAACCACCAGTGACCGAATAGTTCTGCATCAAACGGTGCCACGAGCAGCGGTTCTGCATCCATGGCCTGATTCAGGCGTTCAAGTTGGAGCCGTCGTCCCCGCAGGTAATCCTGGGCGTGATGTTGGGCGCGATCGGCCGCCATGGCTGGCGTGTAGGGCTCCTTGCGATCCAGTGGAAAGCTGTGGTCGGTGACCCGATGCAGTTTCAAGCCGAGGGGTCTCGGTTCCTTCAGGCCAAGGGGCTCCAGGGACTCCAGGGGCAAATCCCAGCCGAGATCACGGTGAAATTCTCTGTACTGGGGATCGCCTGGGTAGCCATCCTTGGCTGACCAGACGGGCAATGTGGCGTCGCTGTCCCGACCGAAGAAAGCAACGCCGTTGCGACTGCAAATCGGGGCGTAGACGCCGTAGCGAGGGCGGGGGCGTGCATGGAGGAGCCCGTGCCCATCAAGAACGGCGTAGCGGAGTCCGGCGTCGCGCATCCAGTGATCAAGACCCTCGTAATAAGCGCACTCCGGCAACCAGATTCCAAGGGGACGCTCTCCAAGCAGACGCTGATGCTCTCTGACGGCGGTGCGCAGCTGACCGCGAATCGCTTCAGGGTTCTGTCGAAGTAAGGGCAGATATCCATGGGTTGCCCCACAGGTCAGCAGGTCGACAACGCCCTGCTGTTGCAGCAGGGCAAAGCGGCTGATCAGATCTCCGTTGCAGCCAATCCAGGTCCGTTGGTGACGTTCGATCGTCTCGGCAAGGTGATCGGCTGCTTCGCGGAGGAATTCTGGCGCCTGAGGGATCAGGCGAAGCCTGTCGTTGAGCCAGGCTGGAAAACGACGTTTGAGCTCAGGATCGCTTAAGAGCGATAACAGGGTGGGGGAGAGCCCGATGGTGATTTTCGGCTGGGAAACGGGGTCCTGTTGTGCAGTTTCGAGGACCTCGAGCAGAGGCAGATAGCACTCGATTAGGGCCTGGAAAAACCAATCCTCCTCCAGTGATCCAGGCCGTGATGAGCGAACGTAAGGGAGGTGGGCGTGCAGTACCAGGGCGAGTGCGCCATCGGCCAAGGGACCACTCACCACGAAGGGTTGGTATTTAAAGCCACTGGCCCGTCAATGTCCGTTCGCGGGGCCGGATTGCAGCTTTGGAGAGGTTGAGAGCCTCGCCTAAGATTATGTAACTCATAGTCGTTTCGACTAAGGCCCCTCGTTGGAGCGTCGCCATGGCCAAGGATCCAGGTCGTGTCTTGATTTTTGACACCACCCTTCGGGATGGTGAGCAATCTCCTGGAGCCAGCCTCAACCTTGAGGAGAAGTTGGCGATCGCTCAGCAGCTTGCACGTCTCGGTGTCGATGTGATCGAGGCGGGGTTCCCTTTCGCCAGCGCTGGGGATTTCGCTGCTGTTCAAAGGATCGCGCAGCAGGTTGGCGGTGATCACGGACCGATCATTTGTGGTCTCGCGCGGGCTTCAAGAAATGACATCAAGGCATGTGCCGATGCCGTGGCGCCTGCTCCGCGGCGTCGCATCCATACCTTTATTGCCACTAGTGACATTCATCTTGAGCACAAATTGCGCAAAAGCCGTTCCGAGGTGCTGGCCATCGTTCCGGAGATGGTCAGCTACGCGCGATCGCTTGTCGAAGATGTGGAGTTTTCCTGTGAAGACGCCGGTCGCAGCGACCCTGAGTTCCTCTATCAAGTGATCGAGGCGGCGATCGGTGCAGGCGCTACCACGATCAATATCCCAGACACCGTTGGATACACCACCCCCACAGAATTCGGTGATCTGATTGCTGGAATCGATCAGCATGTGCCGAATATCGATGAGGCAGTGCTCTCTGTGCATGGCCATAACGATCTTGGGCTCGCGGTCGCCAATTTCCTTGAAGCGGTTAAATCCGGTGCCCGGCAACTCGAATGCACTATCAACGGCATCGGTGAGCGCGCTGGCAATGCCTCCCTTGAGGAGCTGGTGATGGCTCTGCATGTGCGACGTCGTTACTACAACCCGTTCTTCGGCCGTCCTGAGGACAGCCCCACACCTCTGACAGGCATCCGCACAGAGGAAATCACCAAGACCTCAAGGCTGGTGTCCAACCTCACAGGAATGGTCGTGCAACCCAACAAGGCCATTGTTGGAGCCAACGCCTTTGCCCATGAATCCGGCATTCATCAGGACGGTGTCCTGAAAAACAGGCTCACCTACGAAATCATCGATGCCCGCACCGTCGGTCTGAGCGATAACCGCATTTCTCTTGGCAAGCTCAGTGGTCGAAGTGCTGTCCGCGCCCGGCTTGAGGAACTTGGTTACGACCTGACGCGTGAGGATCTAGACGAAGCGTTTGCTCGCTTCAAAGACTTGGCGGATCGCAAGCGAGAGATCACCGATCGGGATCTAGAGGCGATTGTGAGTGAACAGGTTCAACAACCTGATGCCCGCTTCCAATTGAAATTGGTTCAGGTGAGTTGCGGCAGCAGTCTCAGTCCAACAGCGACCATCACCTTGATGGATGAGGAGGGAGGAGAATCCACGACCTCAGCCGTTGGAACTGGGCCGGTGGATGCTGTGTGCCGGGCTTTGAATGACCTGGCTGGTGTTCCGAACGACCTGATTGAGTTCTCCGTGAAATCGGTCACCGAAGGGATAGATGCCATGGGTGAGGTCACGATCCGGCTTCGGCGCGATGGTTCGCTGTATTCAGGTCATGCCGCCGATACGGATGTTGTTGTCGCTGCTGCCCATGCTTTTACCAATGCCTTGAACAGGCTCGTCGTGGGTGCGGCGAAGCCTCAGCTTCATCCCCAGAAGGATGTCGTGGCGGCGGATGTTCGTCCAAGCCTCTGAGGCGATGAGGCAACGAACGCTTTTTGATGTTGTCCAGCTGCTGTTCCTGATCCTGCTGGCCCTCCTGGTCTTGGTGCCGCTTCTCTGGTTGGTCACCACATCCTTGAAAGGGCCGGCTGAGGACATTTTCAGCAGCCCGCCAGCACTGCTCCCATCAGAACCAAGCCTGCAGGCCTACGTCCGGTTGTTTCAGGACAATCCCCTCACCACTTATCTCCTGAACAGTTCGATCGTCAGCGCCTTGGCTGTCCTGGCCAATGTGCTGTTCTGCTCGCTGGCGGCCTACCCCCTCGCTCGCATGCGTTTTGCGGGTCGAGGCTTGGTGCTGGGAATGGTCGTGGCCACCATTTTGATTCCGTTTCAGGTGGTGATGATTCCGCTGTACCTGTTGATGGTGCAGTTGGGATTGCGCAATACCCTTCTGGCCCTGGTGATTCCTCAAGCTGCCACTGCTTTTGGTTTGTACTTGCTGCGCCAAAGTTTTCTGGCAGTGCCCTCTGAGTTGGAGGATGCAGCCCGGATTGATGGCTGCAGCCGTTTGGGCCAGTGGTGGAATGTGATGATCCCAGCTGCGCGTGCTGATCTGATCACCCTGGCGATGTTTGTGTTCATCGGCACCTGGAGCGATTTTCTCTGGCCGCTGGTCATCCTGGATGATCCAGGTCTCTACACCCTCCCACTGGGGTTGCAGCAACTGTCCAGCAGCTTTTCCCTGGACTGGCGCATTGTCGCAGCGGGCTCCGTGGTTTCGATACTTCCTGTCCTTGTTCTTTTTGTGCTGCTTCAAAGGTTCATTCTTCCGAGCGCAACAGGGGATGCCGTCAAGGGATGATTGCGATGCTGCCCTCCGAGGCTGCAGGGATTGGTATAGAACGGTGATCGAGAAGTTGTGCTTGTGTCCCTAAGCGAATTGGATCGTCTGCTCGAGCGTCGTCATCACGATCCAGATCTCGCCAGAAAACTGAGCGAACCCATGGATGTGGATGCCTTTTTATCCTTGGCTGCTGAGTTTGGATGCTCCGTGACCGAGGCCGATGTGTTTGCAGCTCAGCAGCGGGAACTCGCTGAACGACCTTCTGCTGATTTGCAACGGCAACAAGCTGCCGATTCCCGTCGCTTGCGTTCGTTTATTCAGGGGTAGGGATTGAAAGGGCGTATCTGAGATCACACCACTGTGGTGTGTTCGACGATGGCGTTAGCTCATTGTCTTGCGAGATCGTTTCTGAAACGCAGGATCAGCGATGACGTCATCCAGTGACTCCGATGTTTCCTCAATGGTTCAATCGTCAGAGTCAGTTCCCCAATTGCAATCATTGCTTGATTGCTGGACCACCTGCACTGCCGATCACGAGAGTCAGTTTCTTCAGTGGGTGGATTTGATTGGGGAGCGTTGAGCGATCTTTAAAGCCGCACCACATCCGGTGTTTCACCGTGCACTTCTCCGATCCAGCGGGCATGTCTGACGGCACCATCATGGGTGTGAAACACCCAGGCTTCGTCGAGGGAGCGATGGGATTCAATCTGTTGATTCAGCATGTTCACGCCGAGATAAGACCCTGCTGAGTTCGACCGCAGTACATAGCGCTCCGCATAGGTTGCAAACATGGCTTGATTGGATCGCTATCCGAGCCATAGCGACGCCTGTTCAAGGCAAAAGAAGAGGTTCTAAAAGTTTTAATTTTTCATTCCTTCAGGCTTAATAAGCTTCGATGTTGGATGACCAGTGACGTTGGGGCCTGAAATCGCATTTGATGGCCGCTGTCTCGGAACCAGAGCTCCTGTTGTGCATGGAGATCTGCTGGGTTGAGCGTGAACTCCCAGGTCTCGTGGAGGTAGTGCTGGATGGCATTCCACTCTGCGGGCTCTGTCTGCTGCCAGTGCACAAGTGCAAGGCTGCCTGGACGGGCGGTGAGGGTCACGATGCGTCGATCGCTCTTGTCATCCTTCTCACACTCTTGAATGGCTTCCTCCAGTGCTTCGTCGCAGACGAACAGCCTCAGATCTGGGGAGGCTGGGCTCTGGGGAAATGAATATTTGTTCAGGTAAAGACGCCTGGCTCGTGGGAATGCTGCACCAGGCGCCTTCGCCATCAGTTGCTCATAACCCTGTTGCAGCTTCATCGACATGGCGCGCTCTGGTCGATCTGTCGTGTTCTAAGTGTCGTTGACAGTGCTGGTCGATTGGCCCCTCATCATGGATGATGAAGACAATTTCGGGACTGTCCTGTGATGCCGTCACACCGATCCCGCTACCGGCTTGTCGGTCTTGATGGACTTCCGCACCCGGTGCTGGATACCCCTTACGAAACCCTTGATGCAGCCTTGGCGGAGGCGCGTAATTGGTGCTCTGGTCAAGGGGCATTTTGTTCTCCCGGGCAGCGAGGAATCGCTGTTCAAGTCAGGACAGGCAGTGGTACGTGGCGAACAATTCATTACCCAAGCAGTTGCCTTGTTCAGCCCTCGGTACCAATGGCATGACATGGCTGAGTGTTGATCTCTGTGTTGTCCCGATTGGAGTGGGGACGTCGCTTTCTCCTTACATTGCCGCTTGCCAGCGTGTGATCGCGAACACAGGACTCAACTTTTGTCTTGGGCCCAATGGAACGGCAATCGAGGGGGAGTGGGAACAGGTCATGGAGTGTGTACGTGCATGCCATGAGGAAATCCATCGAATGGGAGCTCCGCGTGTTTACACCACTCTGAAACTGAACACGCGTACAGACCGCCAACAGACGTTGCAAGACAAAATCAACTCGGTTGAGTTACTTGTTCATTCGGATCAGTAGCAATCGTTCTTCACTGCATCTAGTGGTGAGGGCTGGCGGTTGTATGAACAGCTAACCAAGAGGTGAAAGGTCAGCTCTGCCAATCGGTCGCTTGTGCTTGCACAAGCTGATTAAAGAAAGTCGTTGTTTTCGTCGTTGTCGTCCATCTGGGCTTGCATCACCAGTGCTGTCATGGGGAGAACCATGCAAAGGCCAATAATCAATTCCATGGTGTTGTTGACAGACCAGATGACTGTGCAGTTTTTTTGGAATCG
Source organism: uncultured Synechococcus sp. (assembly GCA_964546675.1). GTDB lineage: Bacteria > Cyanobacteriota > Cyanobacteriia > PCC-6307 > Cyanobiaceae > Parasynechococcus. Next base: position 36 of record CAZJLQ010000075.1, on the reverse strand, counting down.
ATACTGTTCGTCGATTTCATTTTGTTGGAAGAAAAG
>CAZJLQ010000074.1:0-6971 GCA_964546675.1 uncultured Synechococcus sp. | reverse complement strand
TTGAGCAGGTCCTGCTTGATTCCCTCCACGGTCAGAACGCCGTCATGGAGCAGGGACGCCAAAAGCGCTGCTGAGGCATGCCCCCCCGCAGGCCCCGTATCCAGCGCCTCCGCAAGATGATCAATGCAGCCCGCTCCACCGGAAGCAATCACCGGCACTCCCACTGCGTCCGCCACGGCCCGTGTCAACTCCAGGTCATAACCAGCCTGGGTGCCGTCACCATCCATCGACGTGAGCAGGATCTCCCCGGCACCGAGAGCCGTCACGCGCTTCGCCCAGTCCACAGCATCCAGACCGGTGTTCTCCCTACCGCCCTTCACGAACACATCCCATCCACCCTGCGAACGGCGGCGAGCATCGATCGCCACAACGATGCATTGACAACCAAACCGTTCAGCCCCTTCTCGGACCAACTCCGGTCGGCGAACCGCCGATGAATTGAGACTGACCTTGTCAGCGCCGGCACGAAGCAGTTCGGTGATTCCATTGATCGATCCGATTCCGCCACCCACCGTGAAGGGGATGGTGACGGACTCGGCCGTGCGGCGCACTAGATCAACAAGAGTGGCGCGACCTTCGTGGCTGGCTGCAATATCCAGAAACACAAGCTCATCGGCCCCGGCCTGGCTGTACCGACAGGCGAGCTCAACGGGGTCACCGGCATCGCGCAGCCCAACAAAATTGATGCCTTTGACCACCCGGCCATCAGCAACATCAAGACAAGGAATCAGACGCAGCGCAACCATGTTCCGGCGCAAATTCGACTGTTAGTGTTGCGCCACTTTCCAAGCCTCGCAGGCCATGTCCCAGGCTGCATCGATCACGATCGGTTCAAAAGTGCGCATCAGCCGTGTTCGTGATCGCATTCCTCAAAACCTGATTGACCTGCTCAAAGCTGATTCGAGTGGAACGGTGACGGATTTCCGCACAGTGGATGGCAAAGGTATCGGGGTTGTTGTGGAACTCAGCGATGGGTCGAGCAACTGGTTCTTCGAAGACGAGATCCAACCCGCCTGAGGCTGCACCACGTGAGCGACGCCCGCCAGCTGCTTGGCATGAAAGGTGCCTCAGGCACCACAAACATCTGGAAGCTGCGCCTGCAGCTGATGAAACCAGTCACCTGGATTCCATTGATCTGGGGTGTGGTGTGTGGTGCCGCAGCCAGCGGTCAATACACCTGGCAATGGACTGACGTGCTCGCCGCAATCGCATGCATGGTGATGAGCGGCCCGCTGCTGGCGGGTTACACCCAAACCATCAACGACTACTACGACCGCGACATCGACGCGATCAATGAGCCTTACCGACCGATCCCGTCTGGAGCCATTCCGCTTGGTCAGGTGAAGCTTCAGATCTGGCTGCTTCTGCTCGCAGGATTGGGCGTGGCCTGGGGTCTTGATCTCTGGGCAGGCCACACGACGCCCGTGCTTCTTCTTTTGGCACTGGGCGGCTCCTTTGTGAGCTTCATTTATTCAGCACCGCCACTCAAGCTGAAACAGAACGGATGGCTTGGTAATTACGCCCTTGGGGCCAGCTACATCGCGCTGCCCTGGTGGGCAGGCCAGGCCCTGTTCGGCCAGCTCACCTGGACAACCGCTCTCCTGACCCTTGCCTACAGCCTTGCTGGGTTAGGGATTGCCGTCGTCAACGATTTCAAGAGTGTGGAGGGTGATCGCGCGCTTGGTCTTCAGTCGCTTCCTGTGGTGTTCGGGATCGAGAAAGCGAGCTGGATCAGCGCCGCGATGATCGATCTTTTCCAACTGGCCATGGTTGCCGTACTGATTGCCATCGGCCAGCATTTCGCAGCTGTCCTTCTGGTGCTGCTGATCGTGCCTCAAATCACGTTTCAGGACATCTGGTTGTTGCGGGATCCCGTTGCCTACGACGTGAAGTATCAGGCCAGTGCTCAACCCTTCCTGGTGCTCGGCATGTTGGTGACAGCCCTTGCGGTTGGCCACAGCCCCCTGACGCAGGTGATGTGAACCGCACTCGCCTGCGCTGGGCCCTGATTGCAGCAACAGCTGCTTCCATCGGAATGGGAGCAGCGTTGGCGAATCGTGCCGTCACGCAAATGATGGATGCATCCCTCCCGGATGCGAGGGGAATCGCCAACTTCAATCGGCCAGGCACCATCACGCTCCTGGCCAGCAACGGCCAAATCATTCAAAAGCTCGGCCCGGCCACCCGCGAGAAGGTGAAAGCGGGCCAGATGCCCAGACTTGTGGAACGGGCCTTCATCGCCGCTGAAGATCGCCGCTTCTACGAGCACGATGGCGTTGATGGCTGGGGTGTGGCTCGCGCCCTGGTGACCAACCTGCGCGAAGGAGCAGTCAGAGAAGGAGCGAGCACAATCACCCAACAGCTCGCGAGAACGGTTTTTCTCAGTCAAGACCGCACTCTCACTCGCAAACTGAAGGAAGCGGCGTTGGCCTTCAAACTCGAGCGCCAGCTCAGCAAACAGCAGATTCTCGAGCAATACCTGAACTTTGTTTATCTCGGTTCAAGCGCCTATGGCGTGGCCGATGCTGCCTGGGTTTATTACTCCAAACAGCCCGACGAACTCACGCTCCCGGAAGCGGCAATGATTGCCGGCTTACCGCCGGCGCCATCGGTGTATTCGCCACTGGTGAATCCTGATCTGGCCATCGAACGCAGGGCCATCGTTCTAAATCGCATGGTGCAGGCCGGATTCATCACGGAGTCGGAAGCAGCCGCGGCCAAACGCAGTCCTCTCAATCTGAAACCGGCAACACCCAAATATTTCCTCAGCATCGCTCCCTATTTCACCAATTGGGTCGCTCAGGAACTGCCGAAAGTGTTGAGCATGGATCAACTGGAAGTAGGAGGGCTCAACATCCGTACCAGCATCAACCTGTCCTGGCAGAAGGACGGGCAAGAGGTGATCCGCAAGAACGCTCCGGGCACGTTGCAGGGAGCGCTGGTGTCCATGGAACCCGGAACCGGACTGGTGCGCGCTCTCGTTGGCGGGAAAGATTTCAACGCCAGTCAGTTCAACCGGGCCTCCCAGGCGCTTCGATCTCCTGGATCAACGTTCAAGCTGTTCGCCTACACAGCGGCGGTCTCGGCAGGGCTGAAACCGGAAAACCAATTCAGCAATCAGCAACGTTGTTATCCCGCTGAGAACTTCTGCATTGAAGGGAAGGGAGGCACCTCGTCAATGACCAACGGCCTGGCCATGTCGATGAATGCCTTTGCGGTGGATGTCGCCGAAAAGACCGGCTACGAACGGGTGATCGAAACCGCCCGGAAATTGGGGCTGACCGAAGAGATCGGAGCCTATCCATCCATGGTGCTGGGGGCGAATGAACAGACCGTGCTCGACATGACCGCGGCCTATGCCGCCATCGCCAACCGCGGGGTTTTCGTTCAACCGACGCCGTTTGAGGAAATCCGCGGCCCCGATGGGGAGGTGCTTTGGAGCCGCAGGGTGGACGGCGACCGCGGCAATCGCGCTGTCGACAGTGATGTCGCCGATGCTTTGAACTGGATGCTTCAAAAGGTCGTGACCAACGGCACCGGTGCCGCAGCTCGCCTTGAGGACCGTCAGGTGGCCGGCAAGACCGGCACCTCGGAAGGCGCTCGAGACCTGTGGTTCATCGGCTCGATCCCCCAGCTCACCACCACTGTGTGGTTCGGCTACGACAACAACCAAAAAACCGGCAGCTCCAGCGGACAAGCCGCCTGGGCCTGGAATCAGTTCATGACCAAGATCAAGGCCGACCTGCCCGTTCGCGCCTTCCCCAACAAGCCGGTGCTCACCCGCAAGTTCACACCGCCAGGCAAGAAGAAAACCAAGCCCCGCAACCAGGAAGTGCCCTACCGAGGCTACGAATATCAGGAGGAAATCAACGGCGGGCAGACGCCGATCTTCGACGACTCTCCTTACGCCCCACCCCCTTGGCAAGAGCCAGCACCCAACCAACCTCAGGCTCCTGCGCCAGCAGCCCCCGCTCCTGCACCAGCAGCCCCGGCACCCGTTCCAACCCCGGCCCCTGCGCCTGCGCCGGCACCGGTTGCCCCTGCTGAGGATGGACCCCGCGACTGGTTGAAACCTCAGATTCAGAGCCGCTGATCAGCTGCTGTACTCCAGGACGGCGGCATAAAACCCGTCGCCACCCTCCGGCTCATCCGGCCAGCGCTGGTGTTGCGAGATCAAGGTCAGCCCGGGAACGGAAGCGAGCAGTGCGGTGATCTGTTCACCGTTTTCTTCGGGATGAATGGTGCAGGTGGCATACACCAGCCGACCCTGCGGAGCCAGCAATGGCAGAAGCCCCATCAACAACCGATGCTGGAGTTGCTTCAACTCCTCCACGGCCTGCGTGGACACACGCCAGCGGGCATCGGGGTGGCGAGCCAGGGTGCCCAGGCCGGAGCAGGGCGCATCAAGGAGAATTTTCTGAAAGAAACCTCGCCACTCCGGCTTTGCGTCGAGGAGGTTCGTCGCGTCGGCAGCCAGGGCCTGAAGAGAGGTCAGTCCCAGCCGCCCTGCATTGGCCGCCACCCGCTGAAGCCGACCGGGAGAACGATCCACGGCCCAGATCTCTGCCTGGTCCTCCACCAATTCCGCCAGATGGGTGGCCTTTCCACCGGGCGCCGCACAGGCATCAAGAATCCGATCACCAGGTTGCGCACTCAGCAACGGCGACACCCACTGGGCTGCTCTGTCCTGCACACACCAGTGACCCTGCTCATAACCAGGCCAGGCCCTCAGATCACCGCGGTGCTCCAGCACCTGCAAGCCATCCGGGCAGCCGGGGATTGGCTCACTGCTGATCCCCTCCGCCAGAAGCGCAGCCGCCAGTGCCGTCGGGGAGCTGCGCAGGCGATTGACCCGCAGATCCAGCTTCGGGAGCTGGTTGCACGCGGCCGCCACCGCATCGGCACCCTCAAGGCCGCGCCATTGAACGAGCAACGCAGCGAGCCAATCCGGCAGGGAATGCTGCAGGGCAAGACGATCCACCTCCCCGGCGGGCAGAACCAGCTCGTCCCCGGCATCTCGGGCCCGCAATGCAGAGCGCAGCAACCCGTTCACCACCGTCGAAAGGCGCGCCAGCCCGCCGGTTTTGGCCAGTTCCACGCTGGTGTTCACCGCAGCGGATGCGGGGATCCGCTCCATCCAGAACAGCTGGTACAGGCCGACATGCAGCAACCAGCGCAGTTTCGGTGGCTGCTTGCACGCCGGCACGCGCCCAAGACGATCCAACCAGGCATCCAACCAACGGCGGCGCCGGATGGCGCCGTAGGCAAGCTCGGTTGCCAGGGCGCGATCCGGCCCCAGCAGAGGGGTCTCCCGAAGCGTCCGTTCCAGGGCCACATCGGCATAGGCCCCTGCCGAAACCGCCAGCAACACCTGCCAGGCCAGGCGCCGCGGTGCGAGGCCGGTGATCGGGGAGGTGGTCAACAACAGGGGTGCATCAACCTCCAGAGCTAGCGTCCGGCCGCCAGAGAAAGCGTTGCAATGGCAAACGCCCCTCCGCATCGACAGGGATTCCTTCGGCAATGAGCAGGTCACGCTGCATCCAGTCGCTGCCTTCACGACTGAGGCTCATCGAAATCTCCCCCCTGGCATTCACAACCCGATGCCAAGGGACATCGGAGGGAAGCGGCAAGCGCCGCAACGCCCAACCCACCTGGCGGGCGCACCCCCAGGCACCAATCAGATCGGCAATCTGCCCATAGGTGGCCAGCCGCCCCTTAGGAATGCGGGCCACCGCCCTCCACACCCGTTGGTCAAAACCCTGTGCCGCCATGACAAGACGCTGACAAGACAAGGCAACGACCGCAGGGGCTGATCGGCAAACCGCCCGCATCACTGCTGCAAGACATCTGATCCTGATCAGAGTGATAGCGACGAACCGATCTTCCATGTCCGACGAAGCCGTCAAAAAGCTGAAGACCAAGGTGCTGCGGTCTTCCAAGGGAGCTGAGGTCTCGAATGGCGACAGCCTTCTGGTGAATTACGCCGGAACCTTGATGGACGGTACGCCCTTCGACGCCAACTACAACTTCACAACCTTCGCCCCAGCCATTCCGGCGAACACCTATTTCCGATCCAACGGAGCGGCACTCCTGCAGCCCCAGTCCGTTCCGTTCGACTTCGTGATCGGTGCCGGCCAGGTGATCAAGGGATGGGATAAGGCCCTGAACGGTCGTCGCATCGGTGAGGTTCTGGAGCTCAAGATCCCCGCCAACCTGGCCTACGGCGAAGAAGGAGCTGGAGACCGGATTCCACCGAACAGTCCCCTGCGCTTCACCGTGGAACTGCTGGCCACGATCCCGGAAGGGGAACAGCAACCTGTCTTCCCCGACATCCAGGACATCGGCCTGAATCCCAAACAACTCGGCCTGGATGACAAGACGCTGGAAGCGATGAATCAGGTCAAGATCGGCCTGAGCACCAAGGACCGTCTGAACGGCGACAACTCCGCTGATCTGCTGATCGGCATGGGCGGCAATGACCAGCTGATGGGCGCCGGCGGAGCCGATGTGCTGATCGGCGGCAAAGGCAAAAACCGCTACATCTATATCGATGTCGAGGATTCGCCGGCTGCCAAAGGCGAACAGGACAAAATCCTGAAATTCGGCAAGAAAGACAAGATCAATCTGCAGGGCCTCGCTGAGGATCTCCAATACATCGGTTCAAGCAAATTCACAGCAACAGCCGGGGACGTACGGTTCAGCAAAGGGACGTTGCAAGTCGATGCCGACGGAGACAAATCCGCGGATTTCGCCATCCAGCTGCCGGGCACGGATTCGCTCAAGGGATCGAATCTGGTTCTCTGAATGTCTTTGGTTCTCTGAACCTGAACTGTTCTGATGCCGCTGCTGCCTCGCCGGTTTCAGCGGCTCAAGACGGTTCTTGACCGCCGCATGGCGGATCTCACCGTGCTGCTTGAGCATGTAGAGAAACCCCACAACCTTTCGGCGATCCTGCGCAGTTGCGATGCGGT
>CAZJLQ010000073.1:0-7018 GCA_964546675.1 uncultured Synechococcus sp. | reverse complement strand
TTTTCCGACTCCCACCCGGCCGAAAACGGCGATTCGAAGGGTTCGTTCCTTCAACCGCTTCAGTTGCCGATCAAGGAGATTCAGCTCACCTCTAAGAAGGGCGTGTTCGCGCATGCTCAGGGTCAGGCCCGTCCTCCACTGCTGAAGCAGCAGCTGGCAACGTTCCACGCTGCTGGGTTCGGTGCTGGAGCAGTAAGACTCTGCCGTCATCACGACTGAGCAGACAGCACGAAGCCTCTTTTCAAAACGTCTCCCAACGCATTTCTCTTCTCAGAACCGAGCCCGGACAACGCCATGTTGTAAGGATCTCTCCCCATAGGAGCAGCTTAAGAGTGCCAGCAAGGTCGATCGCCCCCGGCGCGATCGGGCCAGTGTTATCCAACGAATCAAAGGATGAACTGGCATCGTTGGAGCGATCATTGTCTCCGCTTGCTGAAACACAGATCGCTCTGTCTTGATTGCGAAAGGTGATTCATGACGACGAGGGTTTACGCCACCAACCCGCAAGCACCGCTAGGACAGAGTCCGCTCCGATCACACCAACGAAACCGCCGAATTCATCCACCACGACACGCACACTGTCGCTATCGCGGCGAAAGCCTGTCAGCAGGCGGTCGGCGCGGATCATTTCCGGTACATATTCCACCGTTTCGCTCAGATCCACGGGCATCAGAAAACCGCGGTTTTCAAGCAAGGCCGTCAGCAGACGTTCCCTGCTGGCTACGCCAAGCACCTTGTCAACCTGATCGCCAAGCACCACCCACCAAGGGGCGTTGTTCGCGAGCAAAACACTGCGATGGGCGTCCAAATTGAGACTGCCATCCAGGGTTGGCGCTGCCACGCGCGGGGTCATCAGGTCGCGGGCGGTGAGGTCGTTCAGTTGGAACACTTTTCCGATCATCGCCGCCTCATCAGCTTCGATGACCCCTTTTTGGGAACCAAGCCTCGCCAGCAGGCGAATCTCTTCTTCATTCGTACTGATTTCTGCTTCCGCCGTGATCGCGGGGAGCAGCCGCTCCAGCAGAAGCACCAAGGGGTTCAGCAGCAAACCGAGCCAATGGAGAACCGGTGCAGCACTGAGGGAGACGGGCATCGCGAAACGGCTTCCCAAGGCTTTCGGCAGGATTTCCCCCAACAGCATCACCAAAACGGTGAGGCTCACGGAAAACAGCGGCAGGGCTACACCACCGATGCCACGCTGCTCGAACACCCAGGCGGCATAACCACCCAACATCAAACTGCCGAAAATATTGAATCCGTTATTCGCGATCACCAGCACCGAGAGGGTTCGACCCAAACGCTGCCGGAGTTTGGCCAGTCGCCTTGCACCCGCGATCGGCCGACTGCGGGCAGCAAGTTCATGAATGCGGATCGGGTTGACCGTGAGCAGCGCCGCCTCCACACCGGAACAGAGTGCAGAACCCAACAGCACCACAAGCACTAGCAACAGCAACACCAGAAGGTCGGTATTCGTCCCCATCCGGCGCTGCGGCGCAACCAAATCACTCTATCGAGGCCCGTGATACTTTCCGCCCATGAAGAAGGCACTGATCACTGGTATCACAGGCCAGGACGGGAGTTATCTGGCGGAGCTCTTGCTGGAGAAGGGCTACGAGGTGCATGGCATTAAGCGCCGTGCGAGCAGCTTCAACACCAGTCGGATCGACCACCTCTATCAGGATCCCCATGATGAAAATCCAAGGCTGATCCTTCACTACGGCGATCTCACCGACAGCACCAATCTGATTCGGATCATCCAGCAGGTGCAGCCCGATGAGATCTACAACCTTGGTGCCCAAAGCCATGTGGCGGTGAGTTTTGAGGCGCCGGAATACACCGCCAACAGCGACGCTCTGGGCACCCTGCGCATCCTTGAGGCGGTGCGAATGCTCGGACTCACCGACAAAACGCGGATCTACCAGGCCAGTACCAGTGAGCTCTACGGCCTGGTTCAGGAAACTCCTCAGAAGGAATCAACTCCCTTTTATCCACGCAGCCCTTACGGCGTAGCCAAGTTGTATGCCTACTGGATCACGGTCAATTACCGCGAGTCCTACGGCATGTATGCCTGCAACGGGGTGTTGTTTAACCACGAAAGCCCCCGACGCGGTGAGACCTTCGTCACGCGCAAGATCACCCGTGGCCTCTGTCGAATCGATGCGTCCCTTGAGGATTGCCTTTACATGGGCAACCTGGATTCCAAGCGGGACTGGGGACATGCCCGTGACTATGTGGAAATGCAGTGGCGAATGCTGCAGCAGGACGCTCCCGAGGATTTTGTGATTGCCACCGGGCGCCAGGAGAGTGTGCGTCGGTTCATCGAGCTAACGGCGATCAGCATTGGCTGGGGGGGGATTGATTGGGAGGGGAAGGGCCTTGAAGAGATCGGACGAAGACCTGACACCGGAGCTGTGGTGGTGCGCATCGATCCCCGTTATTTCCGGCCAGCAGAGGTGGACACCTTGCTCGGAGATCCCACCAAAGCCAAGGAAAAGCTGGGCTGGACCCCCACCACCACGCTGGAGGAGTTGGTCGCTGACATGGTCGCGACGGATCAGCAGGAGGCGAAAAAAGAGGCTTATCTGCGGCGCAAGGGATTCGAAGTGGTGGGGGCCCACGAGTGATGCTGATCGCAGAGTCCGATCACATCGCCGTCTGCGGTGCCGGTGGGATGGCGGGCAGTGCAATCACACGGCGGTTGCGGCGGCGTGGTTACCGCCAAGTGCTGACCCCCACACGAGCGGAACTGGACTGTCTCGACCCTGCTGCCGTGGCGACGTGGATGCACCAGCAGCGACCTGATGTGGTGGTGTTGGCCGCAGCCAAGGTTGGAGGCATCAAAGCCAACAACGACCATCCGGCTGACTTCCTGCTCGACAACCTGAAGATCCAAACCAATGTCATCGAATCCGCCTGGCAGGCAGGAGTCCGGCGGCTGTTGTTTTTGGGAAGCAGCTGCATTTATCCGAAATTCGCAGCTCAGCCGATCCGTGAGGAAGCGCTCCTCACCGGTGCTCTGGAACCCACCAACGAGTGGTACGCCATCGCAAAGATCAGCGGCATCAAACTCTGTGAAGCACTCAGACGTCAGCACGGATTTGATGCCATCAGCCTGATGCCGACGAATCTCTACGGCACCGGCGATAACTATCACCCGACCAACAGCCATGTGCTGCCTGCACTGCTGCGTCGGTTCCATGAGGCCAAGACCCACGGAGATGACGTGGTGACCTGCTGGGGAAGCGGCACGCCTCTGCGGGAATTTCTCCATGCCGACGACCTCGGGGACGCCTGCGTGTTCGCCCTGGAAAACTGGAGCGCCCTGGCGGACACTGCCCCCCGCAACGCTGCGGGAGAACCGTTGGCATTCCTCAACGTAGGCACGGGAGTGGACCTCAGCATCCGTGCGCTGGCGGAGCAGATAGCCGCAACGGTTGGTTTTGAAGGCGCCATTCACTGGGACACCTCAAAGCCGGATGGCACCCCGAAAAAACAGTTGAACGTGGAGCGCCTGCAAGCGATGGGCTGGCGAGCGGGTATCTCTCTGAAGGAGGGTCTCGGCTTGGCCTATGCGGATTTCAAAGCCGCTCTGGCTGAGCAACGACTGCGCGGGTGAGCTGCCATCCTGTTGAACCGTGAACAGTGGTGGTTCAGTGGCCGAGATCGATCACACCCTTTTTGAAGCGCGGCGTGATCGACTGATGACGGAGCTTGGTGCGGCCGCTGCTGTGATCCCAGCGGCAGCTTTGACCACCCATCACGCCGACTGCGAGTGGCCCTTTCGTCAGGACAGTGATTTCTTTTACCTGACCGGTTTTGATGAACCCGATGCGGTGGCCCTGCTGCTGCCGCACCGACCCGAAGGCGAACGGTTTGTGCTGTTTGTGCAACCGAAAGACCCTGCGGCTGAGGTGTGGACAGGGTTTCGTTGGGGCACTGAAGGAGCAGTGGAGCACTTCGGCGCCGAGATTGCCCATCCCTTAGACCAGCTTGCGGAGAAGCTGCCCCAATACCTTGCAGGGGCTGAGGCAATCGCTTTCCGCATCGGTCGTCATCCTGCGGTGGAGCCACTGGTTCTCTCCGCCTGGGGGAGACAACTCGATCAATTTGCGCGGACCGGCACAGCAGCGCTTGGGCTCGTGGCACCGACGCCGATCCTGCATCGGTTGCGTCTCCGCAAGGAACCCCATGAACTGGACCGCTTGCGGGAAGCCTGTCGCATCTCGGCGGAGGCCCATGAGCTGGCGCGCTCAATCACCCAGCCCGGCATGCGGGAATCAGAGGTGCAAGCCGCCATTGAGGCCCATTTCCGGGCTTGTGGTGCCCGGGGGCCAGCCTATGGATCAATCGTCGCAGGGGGTGATAACGCCTGTGTCCTCCACTACACCGCAAACACTGCCCCATTGCAGGACGGGGATCTTTTATTGATTGATGCAGGCTGCTCCCTGGAGGATTACTACAACGGAGACATCACCAGAACCTTTCCCGTGAATGGTCGGTTCACAGCTGAGCAGCGCGACCTTTACAGCCTGGTTCTGGACGCACAGGAGTCAGCGGTGAACACGGTCCGGCCTGGCGGGACCGCAGAGGAGGTACACGCCACAGCGCTGCGGGTTCTGGTGGAAGGGCTTGTGGACCTTGGCCTGCTGGTGGGGGAGGTCGATGGCCTGATCGAGCGGGGCGACTATCGCCATCTCTACATGCATCGCACCGGCCACTGGCTGGGATTGGATGTTCATGACGTGGGCGCTTACCGCCTCGGGGAACAACCCGCCCCGCTGGAGCAGGGCATGGTGCTCACCGTTGAGCCCGGTCTTTATGTGAGCGAACGGCTGAAGGTTCCTGATGGTCAGCCTGAGATCGACGATCGCTGGAAAGGGATCGGGATCCGGATCGAGGACGATGTGGCAGTGACCGCCGATGGCCACGACGTGCTGACAGCCTCGGCTTTGAAGGCGGTGGACGCCATGGAACGCGGCTGATCAGAACACCTGAAGCAGAAGCCAGAAGCCAAAGACAACCAGGCGCATCAGCCCTTCGATGCCTGTGAGCCTCGGCATCGGCCGCAGCAGGAACAGGGTGAGAACCAGCAGGACGGAACTGAATGGATCCAGACCGAGAATCACACGTGTATTCGTGATTTCGCCGATCGCCAGCACAGCGGGAACCGTCAGGCTCACGGTCGCCAGAACCGATCCATACAGGGTGTTGATCGTGCGCTGCATTTCACCGCTGATCGAGGCCTGAATGGAATTCAGGGCTTCCGGCGCCAGGATGAGCAGAGCCACAAGTGCACCTGCAAGGGAACTGGGCAATCCCAGATCTGTGATTCCGGTTTCGATCAGATGGCCCATCGATTCGGAGATCAGAACCACAACCAGCAGTCCCGCCATCAGCATCAGGGCAGATGTCTGGAGCGAAGGTGCCGTTCCGGCGCTCTCGTTGCTTTGAGCCATCTCCTGGAGGGGCCCCTCACCTGAAGCCGCTTCCTGAGGGCGGCTCAAATCCGGCATCACCTCGGAAAACAGGGTGCTGTAGCTGCTCATCTGCGCTGTGAGGAAGATGGCGTAGACACCAACAGCCACGACCGAGAGAACCACATTCACAGGGGTGCTGAAGTTGGCCTCGCTGGTTGTGGGGCTGAAGTTCGGAATAATCAGGGCCAGCACACTCATCGTGCTGATCATCAGGAAATACGTGTTGGAGCCGATCAGGTTCGTGGTGGCGAGTTCATCGGCATCAATCAACCCGTCGTCTTCCAGGGCCATTCGGCCTTGGCGGATCGCCACGATGATGTTGCAGATGCCTGTCACGCCCGTCAGCGCGATCATCAGCACCGAAAACATCGAATCACGGGCCAGTGTCGGGTTCGACTCACCTTTCAACATGGTGCTGGCAACGAGAGCCAGCTCGATGGTGATCACAGACCCTGTAAGCACGAGGGTTCCGATCGGTTGGCCGATCACCTCAGAGACTTCGTCGGCGTAATCGGCAACGTTCTTGGACAGCACCACCACAACAGTGCTGAGGATGGCCAGCCCGGTGATGACAATGGCTGTGCTCTGGATCTCAAGCCAGCTGATGATCGGTGTGAACTCCAGCAGGGCCAAGGAGGCCAACCCGAGCAGCAGCGGTGCGAAGCGGAGCAGCGACTTCATGGCCTTGGTTTGACCAGGTGATTGTGCTCTGCACAGAAGGCGTTGTCAGTTACGGAGTGGACGGATGACTGCGCAGCAGCGCCAGAACGGCTGTGGTGCTGCTGAGAATTTGGTCAGCTCCGGCCTCTCGGAGTCGAGCTTCATAGGCCGGTCGTACGTCAGGGTTGTTGAGAACGTGCGGCGGTGGCACCGCCAGACTTCTCCAGGGGAGGTCGGGTCGCTCCGTCCTTGCATTCAAAACTGTCTGTACATCGGCAACGGTGTCGCCGATGTAGACAACAGTTTCAGGATGAGCACCCGCACAAAGCTGATCAGCGAGACGAATTAAACCTGTGGGATCTGGTTTGTCTGGAGCATCACCCATCGCGATCAGGGGTGGACTCTTGAGCCCCAGGCGTTGGTTCAAGACATAACGGGCTGATGGAGGCTCTGCACCACTGACGAAGCCCCAGCGGCAGGCCTGTTCCGTCAGTTGCCTAAAGAACGTTGCATCCACCAGCAACGGTTCGTCGCGGATGAATCCCTGCCATTGCGCTGAATTGCCATCGGGGTCCCCCCCGAAGTAGAAGCCGCTGAAAATCCTGATCAGGGCATCACGTTCAGGTGCAGCACTGCCATGACGGCGGATCAACTCGAGGCTGGCATCCCAATCGTTGTTCCACAGGCCTTCGGATTTGAGGGCATCGATGATCTGGGCGTCCGGCCTCCAGCCGCAGTAATGGGCAACGGTGTCCTGCAGAGCACGGCGGTAGCTGCCGGCCACATCCCGGATCACACCATCGATATCAAACAGCAGAACAGTGAAATTCAGCGGTCGTGATGGAACGAGCGGCTGGTAGGTTAGTTGTTTGAATTGTTGC
>CAZJLQ010000072.1:0-7044 GCA_964546675.1 uncultured Synechococcus sp. | reverse complement strand
GATCTCAGTTTCCTCGCCTCGGTGACTGAGGCCCTGTTCATCGGACTGAACGCGTTGTGAGCGTCGGCGCGACCCTGTGATCAGCGAGCTTCCGCCTGCACAAGCAGCCCGTCCTTCGGGCTGGGACTGGGAATCACCTGCAGCGTCAGGTCCTGGTCGGGCATCAGCCGCAGTTTCAGACGTCGCTGCAGCCCGCCCGCCATCAGTCGGATCTCCAGCTCTGCCAGTGCTTTGCCGAGGCAAACCCGTTCTCCCCCGCCGAAGGGGAACAGGGTTTGCTCGAAGGATCCGTCCAGGTGGCGCTGCGGACGGAATGTGGCGTGATCGGCTCCCGTCTCGCCTCCCGTGCTGGTGAGCGCCACCTGGATCACTCGATCTGCTGGAACGCTCACCCCCGCCAGTTCAACGTCACGCTTGCAACGCCGGAAGAATCCGCCGACGGGCGGGGTGAGACGCATCACCTCACGCACGACCGCATTGAGCCGGGGCAGCTCGATGCTTGGCTCCATTGGCCAGGGCTGCTGTTCCAGTTCCTCCTGGAGCCAGCCTTCCACTTCTGGTTCGAGCAGCAGGGCGCGGAACAGGCAGCTGAGGGACGAGGCTGTGGTTTCGTACCCGGCGAAGAGGAGCAGCAGCAGCTGTTCCACGAGATCCTCGTCATCAAGCGGCAGTCCGGATTCATCCAGGCAACCGCTCAGCAAGTCAAGGCCGCCCTGGTCAGCATTGTTGCTGCGAAGAACAGCCTGCAGACGCGTTAGCAGCCTGGTTCTGGCCTGAATGGCTTGGGCGAAGGGGCTGCCCGGCAGGGCTATGGGGATCGAGAACAGGGCCCGCGTCCAGATTTCAAAATCGCTGAACAGGGCATCACGGTCGTTGGAATTCAGTCCGAGCACAGGACCAGCGATGACGGCGAAGGCGAAGCGCCGCATCCGATCAGCCAGAGGCACAGGGCTCTCTGCGGCCAGGAGTTCGGCGCTCAGTTGATCCACCATCGCGGTGATCTGTGGGGTGTAGCGGCGTAGTGCAGCAGCGGAGAACAACTGCCCCACGGCACGGCGGCGGGCTTTGTGGGCCACGCCATTGCGGTTGGCCAGGGAGCGTTGACCCAGCAGCTTGCGCACACTTACCGGCCACCAGCCTTCAAGCGCACTGGGTTGGTCCAGCAGATCGCGGATCGCCTGCTCACCACGGATGAACACGATGCGCTGGCCCAGCAATGAGGTTTCGAAGACATCCCCATAGAGCCCGAAGCGACGGCTGGCGAAGGCTGGATCGCTGAAGAAGTCAATGGTCTCCCTCAGACCCGTCACCGCACCGGTGCTCGGAAGGGGAGAAGCAGTCATCAGCGGATGGATCAGGGGGGCGTGCCGCGACGGGGGTGACCAACGGCCGGGTAACGCTAAAGAGCCTCAGGCCAGGGGGCGTCCTTTCCAGGTCCAACCTCGGCCCGTGGTCGTACGCCATACCGAAACCGGCCCGATCGCCCCCACCAAAAGCCCGCCGGCCCCCATCAGCCACCAGTACTGCAGCGGCACGCCAAAGCGATCCCTGCTCCAGAGGCGCAGCCCGAACTGCTGGGCGATTGCAATCAGGTTGATCGCCAGTAACAGCCACCACCAGGGGGCCATGGCCGGCAGAACCTTGAGCAACACCAGCGCTGAGGGCACCAGCAACCAGGGAAGGCTGAACATCAGCACCACAACGCCTGCCGCGCCGAGTGCTCGTGACACATCTCGCTCCAGGCCGAGAAACCAGTTCTTGGTCCATCCCTCCCAGAGCGAGGGCAGATCGGCGTACATCCGCAGATCCACGGCATCGAGGGCCAGGAGGTAGCGGAGCCGGAATCCAGCGGCCTTGATCAGGCGCGCCAGGGCGAGATCCTCCACCACATCTGCGGCAAGACCACGATGGCCCCCCACCGCTTCATAGGCACTGCGCCGGAACAACATGAATGGCCCGGCCGCGAAGGCCACTGGTGAGTTCGGATCGTTGGCCTCCACGATCGGGAATCCCAGCCCGAGCAGATTGGCCATGATCGGTTGCACCATCCATTCCGCCAGGCAGCCGCACACGAGCCGCGGCGCCAGGCTGAACAGATCGGCCTCCTCTCTGTTGGCCTGATCGAGGGCGCGGCTCAGGGCATCCGGCTTGAGCCGCACATCGGCGTCAATGAACAGAACCCAGCAGCTGTCGATCTGCTCCATGGCACGGGTGCAGGCCCAGTTCTTGCCCACCCAGCGTTCCCCCGCTGGACGGGGACCGGCCTGCAGCAATCTGAATGTCGCTTTTGAGTTCGCTCGAGCGGCGGCGGTGGCGAGGGCGCGTTCGCTGGTGGCATCCTGCGAATCGTCATCCACCACGAGCACTTGCCAGGTGTCGCATGGGTGCTCGCTGGCCAGCACGCTGTCAAGACAGGGCCCGATGTTTGATTCTTCGTTGTAAGCCGGAATCACCACGGTCAGAGACGTTGTCGTGATGGGGTTCACCGCTCTCGTCTCAAGCTGGGGGGCAACAGAGAAGGTGCGCCGCAGGCCGAACTGCAGGATCAACAGTCCGCCGCTGGCTGCAATGCCTGTGCAAAGAAGCAGCAAAGGGGGGAGTAGCGGCACATCAGCCAAGAGCGGGACAACAGCCAAAGGCTCAACGGTGAAATCACGTCTGAACATCTTCATTGCAACAGCGAACGGCGTGTCGCTGGTTTGTGCTTGGAGGGGGCTTGCCGGAGGTCAGTCCGGAAGCTCACAATCAATTCGTTCGACAACTCCTCCCATATCGGCAATAGCCCATGCCCGGTGTGATCACAGGACTGACGGCCCTGGTGCTCCATTGCTGGTGGAACGTGCGCACCACGAATTCCCCGGCCTTGAAGCGCAGCTGGCCCTACCCACGCAGTTTCAAGGTGAATGCGGATCTGTACAGGCGTTCCCGCAGGTCTGCCGGTCGGTGTCATGCGCGGCAACAGGCACGACATCACACGCGGCAATGGGTCGCACGATCGGCACGACCATCTTGTTGAGCGGAGCCTGCTTCTGTTCAGTTCAGTTCAGTTCAGTTCAGTGGTTAGACGAATGCACTCGCTCGGTGTGACGGAGACCCCTGGTCGAATTTCAGCAGAACATCCACCCTTCACGATCTGAACCCCTTGGCTGGCTGTTAAAGGCCAACACCGCCGATGGGTTCCCTGTTGATCAACCTGCTCTGCAGAGGCCGAGCACTGGACTGCATGTCCACCAACTCAGAAGCACGCCCAGTGCCATCACAGTTGCAATCACGCTTAAACGCAGTGACATCACGTTCACCCTCCAGGAAGCCGTCGCTGCAGTTTGCTTGAAGTTTTCACCCCCTCCCCCTGAATTCCGCATTGAAGGGATGTGTTGTTTGATCCCATTCCCTCCCGAGGAGGAACAGAAGCCTCTGGCCTGCGTCGTTCAGGAACGCTTTGATTCCGCGTACAACAACTCAGTGCATAACGCTTCAGACCCAGCCAGCTTGGAGGAAGCAACAGGAACGACGATGCCCACACGTCGATTCACCATGGAGCAGAACCATCAGCTGCGTCGGGCGGCACGTTGCATGCTTAGTCGATCACTGCCGAATCCGCCGACGGTGGATGCCATCGACCGTCTCACCCAGACGATTGTTCAGGCGGACGATGAAACACTCGAGATGTTTCTCGCGACCGATTGACCGGGTTTCGCAGCTCCAGCCCCTGTCACGACAGAGCAGGAACGAAGCATGAGAGAAGCAACACCCCTGCGAATTTATGCCTAGGTAATATTTCCTACATCTTTTTGTTTCCACCTTCGGAAAAATAAATTGACCCTCAGGTGAGGGCGATTGTGTCGAGCATGAGGAGGGCCGGGAACCCTCCTTTTTTATGTCTGCCCATCACCCAGGTCTGTTTCAATGCTGCGTTGTGTGCAGCTTGGCCACAGGATCCCGCTGGCCTTCAGCCGAACGTTGATCCGTTCCAGCCCCAATGGCTGGCATTCACATCGTCAAAAGCCACATAGATCCTGTTGACCGGAATCCCTGTTCTGGTGTTCACAAGGGAGCAAAAGGCAGAGGTCATGGCCGGGGGTTTCAGGGCTCCAATCGATCGGATTTCGATGAAGGCACAAGGGTCATGACTGCCGGCGAATGTCATCGGTACATCCGATTCCAGCAAGGTCATCACATACGCCTCAGGCTTTCCAGTCTGATCCGCGAGGGTTGCAGACAAGTCCTGAAGTAGGTCGTCGGCATTTTCCGGTTTGGGAATCGACAGCCGAACATTGATCAAAGGCATGCATGTGGATCATCCGCTTCAGAAATGCTGCCACGCATTCCTTCTGGACGAACCACGGCGCAATTTGAAGTGCGCTGGACGATGGCTGGTTTTCAGCCGGGCGATTGTTCTGGCTCTGAAATCGTGAGAAATCATGTGAATCATTCGTTGCTCTCCCGACCGGGTCACGATGATTTGAGCGGTTCAGCCTGCCGATGATCGTCTTTCAACTTGGAACGACTGCGTCAGGGCAAACGACCAAGGCAGGCCTGTTTCGATGACGTTTCTCCGGATCAAGGAGCTCGAACCCCAGCAGATCCCCCTGATCACGCAGTGGGCGCGCGATGAGGGGTTCGCACCCGGCGTCGGTGATGTGGAGATTTATCGCCACACCGATCGCCAGGGGGTCTGGATCGGTTGGCTCGGATCCGAGCCCGTCGGTTGCATCGCGGGGGTGAAATACAACCTTGATTACGGGTTTGTCGGCCTTTACATCGTGATTCCTGAGCAACGCGGCCATGGTTACGGACAGGCTCTTTGGAAGCATGCCCTCGACCATCTTTCCGATGTCAGCTGTGTCGGTCTGGAGGCCGTTGACACGCGCATTGAGGATTACAGCGCCTGGGGCTTCGAGGCATCAACACCCACAACCCGCTGGCAGTCCATCAACCCACAACCTGTCAAAGAGAATGCGATCAGCCTTCCCGATGGCATGAGCATTCAATCGGGGGAACACATGGCCTCCACTGCCGTACAGATCTATGACGCGCAGAGGGAGTTGTCTCCAAGGCCACACTTTCTCGCCGATTGGTTGTCCCATCCCGCTGGCGAAGTGCTCACCCTGAGTGATCAGTCAGGTGAATGCCACGGGTTTGCTCGCATTCGGCCCTGTTTGCTCCGTACGGGGCAGGGTTGGCGGATTGGCCCTCTTCTCGCGGATACGGCAGACCTCGCCGGCGCTCTGCTGCAAAGCTTCATCCAGCAGTACAGCGGTGTGATCCTGATTGATACGCCAGGGCTCAATCCACGTGCAGCTGATCTGATGACACAACTGGGTTTTGAACGACAGACGCAGACCATGCGGATGTATCGGGGCGATTTACCAACGGTGGCGATGGATGAGGTCTTCGCATTGGCATGTCTTGAACTGGGCTGAGATGGATCGATCAGGAATGACACCCGCTCTGTCGGGTCGAGAAGACGAACTGTCCAGACTGATGCAGGGAAATCGATGCATCGAGCCTGAAGCGTCTGATTTTGATTTGAACCACGTGCGGTCATGTTTTGCCTGCGCTTTGCATATGCATCAGCCCACGATTCCCGCTGGTCGAGATGGTGACCTGATCTCTCACCTTCAGTACATGTTTGACCATTCAGGTGAAGGTGATAACCACAATGCTGAACCTTTTGCTCAATGCTACCGACGTTTTGCTGATCTTTTGCCGGAGTTGATTCGTTCCGGATGCAATCCAAGGATCATGTTGGATTATTCGGGGAATCTCCTCTGGGGGGTTCATCAAATGGGGCGTGACGATATCACTGATGCACTGCGGTACTTAACTTGCGATCCGGTGATGCAACGTCATGTTGAGTGGCTGGGAACGTTTTGGAGTCATGCCGTTGCACCATCGACCCCGATACCTGACCTGAAGTTGCAGATCACAGCTTGGCAGCATCAGTTTGCTGAATATTTTGGAGTTTCAGCGTTGCAGCGTGTCAAAGGGTTTTCCTTGCCTGAGATGCACCTGCCAAACCATCCTGAGACACTCTATGCATTGATCAAGGCACTAAAAGAGTGTGGCTATCAATGGGTGATGGTGCAGGAGAACAGTGTTGAGCGGTTCGATGGCTCTCCTTTGAGCCACGATCAAAAATATGTTCCGAATCGATTGATTGCACGAAATGGCAAGGGTGAGTCTGTCAGCCTTGTGGCTTTGATCAAGACCCAGGGTTCAGACACAAAACTTGTCGGTCAAATGCAGCCTTGTTATGAGGCGATGTCGATGGATCGCCTGGAGATTATGCAAAAGAGTATTCCTCCAATCGTGACTCAGATTGCTGATGGTGAGAATGGTGGTGTGATGATGAATGAGTTTCCTTCTGCTTATCAGCAGGCGAACCACAAGTTGAAAGATGAATCAGACAAGGTTCGTGCAGTGAATGGAAGCGAGTATCTCGATCAACTTCTTCAAGCCGGATTCAGTGAAATGGATTACCCACCAATACAAGCCGTTGGTCAACATCGAATTTGGCAGGTTTTCGATCAGGCTGGCTCAGCTGGTTGTACGCTCACAGAGGTGATCGATCGCTTGAAGCAAGATGATCCAAGTTTCACGATGCAAGGTGCGTCCTGGACTAATAATCTGAGTTGGGTTGAAGGTTATGAGAATGTTTTGGGGCCGATGAGTGAATTAAGCGCTCGTTTTCACGCTGTGTATGACCCTCTGGTTCAATCTGATCCGATGGTCACACAAAGCTCTGCTTACCAGACTGCTTTGCTCTACGTTCTTCTCTCGCAAACCAGTTGTTTTCGATATTGGGGACATGGAGTGTGGACTGATTATGCTAAAGAGATCTATCGACGTGGGATGGAATCACTGTCCTGAACTATTGAGACGAAAATAGACGAAGAAGATGGCTCGTACAACAAATGATTGAAGCAACGATTCGAGCTCGCATGTGCCATTGAGAAGGAGTGAATTTATGTTGGTTTGACTGAACCGGAATTCAATATTATGTCTTTGTTTTTTGCCATAACTTTTCAAGTTGGGCCCTTT
>CAZJLQ010000071.1:0-7085 GCA_964546675.1 uncultured Synechococcus sp. | reverse complement strand
CCGGCAATGGTTGCGGCCATGCTGATCGCTCCGATCTGCGTCACCGGGCAAGCAATCACATCGGCTGTCTCGATGGCTCGCACGGCGGCAACGGTGAGGAGGTTCGGGTCACCGGGACCCACCCCAACAACCGTGAGACCAGGGGACGCCTGCTGATCGATGATGGACAGAGGATCTGTCGTCCGGGAGCCAGACGGTGAGTCGACTCAGCATCTTTCCAGAGTGCGCGAAGCAGACGGCTTCCGACGCGGCAGTGCCGCTGCTGGTGAGTGACGACCCAGCTGTGATTCAGACGGAATTGGCCCGACGCGGCATCGGCTTCGAACGATGGCCAGCGACCCAGAGGCTTGAGGACGGTGCCGACCAGTCGGACATTCTCACGGCTTACGAGGCCGAAGTCCGGCGCATTCAGAGGGAAGGCGGCTACGCCACCGTTGACGCCATCCGCATGACGCCAGAACACCCGGATCGGGCGTCCCTTCGTCAAACATTTCTCTCGGAGCACACCCACGCCGAAGACGAGGTGCGTTTCTTTGTGGAAGGCCGCGGGCTCTTTTCCTTGCACATAGACAATGAAGTCCTGGTGACGCTGTGCGAGCAGGGCGATTTGATTCGGGTCCCCGCAGGCACCCGCCACTGGTTCGACATGGGCAGCTCCCCCGCTTTCTGCGCGCTGCGTTTCTTCAACAACAGTGAAGGCTGGGTTGCACAGTTCAGCGGGGACCCGATCGCCGAGCGCTTTCCGACCCTGCAGGCCTGCTCCAGCGTGCAATCTCGATGACCTTCACCACGATCCACCGATGGCCGCCGATCCTTCTGATCGCGCTGATCGGCCTGGTCCCCGCCCGTCCCTGGCAAGCGCAGCCCAGCAACGGCTCGACACCGTCCACCGCGCGGAAGGTCGCCCGAATCGAGCTTGCAAGAAGCATTCGCGCGTTTGCCGCATCCACCCTGGCGAACGGGGACTGTCTCGTCAGCCAGAAACGGTTGAACCGCTCCCAGGCGAACCAGGCGATGGGCATTGCACTGAGGGAAATGGGGATCAGTCCAGCGGTGCTGAGCAATCCTCAGGTGCTCAAAGCCGCTGGACTGCTCTCATCCGATCTCGATGAGGACTGCAGCATGACCAACCTCGATCAGGACAAAGCGCTGAAGCTGGTCACCGACGAACTTTGAAGCCCGATCCCGCATCGCGTCCAGGGGGAGACAGCTGAACAACCGACTTTTCCTTTTTTGAGAGGAAAAAGATCTCCATACCGTTCGGGCTTCTGCAAACCCACCGATGGTTTCGGCCCGCGTGCTCGCAGCCACCATGCTTTGTCCTGTTCTGCATGGAGCTGCCAGCGCCGGCGAGCTCGCATCCCTGCAGAGCCAAGAATCGATCCTCGTTCTGGAGCGCACATCCCGCCAGCTCTCACGCACCAACGACCCGATTTGGACGCTACGGCTTGAAGCGCCGGGACGACAGCCTCACCAGTTCGATGCGGTCAGCGGTCGTGCCCATCGCCAGCAGGCGGATCGACATCGCACCGGCACGCGGGCGCCCCTGCCAGTGGGGCGCTACAGCCTTGGCCCCGTCGAACAGTTGGGTCCTGGAGACCCCGCTGAACTCGGCCCCATCTGGATTGGCATCGAACCCCAGTTTCCAACTGGGCGTGGGCATCTCGGCATCCATCTCGATCCCAGCGCGAACCGCAATGCCAACAGCGGAACCCTTGGTTGCGTCGGACTGATTCACCGCAATGACATGGTTCAGCTGGCTGACCTGGTCCAACGCCATAACGTCAAAGCGCTGGTGGTTAAAGACTGATGTTCTCCGGATGGGGGCTGAGCTGGGGGGGGTGGCTTGACAACCGCCGGGGCGAATGGTGGCTGCTTGCCCAACTGTCACTGATCACCGCCCATCTGTTTCCGGCCTGGCCCGCTGCTGCCACCTGGGGGCTCTCCGTCTGGCCGCGCAGCCTTGTCTTGGCAGGCACGCTGCTGGTGATCAGTGGCCTTTTCATGGCCCTGCAGTCGTTCTGGGTCCTCGGGACCAGTCTTTCCCCGCTGCCCGCCCCCAAAGACGGCAATCAGCTTGTGCGTTCTGGGCCCTACAGCCGAGCTCGCCACCCTCTGTATCAAGCCGTCCTGATCTGCTCTTTCGGCCTGACCATCGCCCTCGGGAGCGTTCTGCATCTCCTACTCGGACTCGCCCTTGCGGCAGTGCTGCGGGGCAAGGCCAAACGAGAAGAAGCGGATCTCAAGGCACTGCATCCGGATTACGCCGCCTACCAGGCTTCAACGCCAGCGATTGTCGCCAGGGTCGCCCCCCTCGACTGGCGGCAGTGAGTCTGATCAGCCATGGGCGGAAACCGTTCATGCTGAAATGACCGGGCTTTTCAGGACGTATGACGCCCAGCCCTGTTCATCGCAAGGGGATCATCCTCGCCGGCGGCAGTGGCACCCGGCTCCATCCGATCACACAGGCGATGAGCAAACAGCTCCTGCCTGTGTACGACAAGCCAATGATCTATTACCCGCTGAGCACATTGATGCTCGCCGGGATCCGGGACGTGCTGATCATCACCACGCCCCATGAGAAGGAGGCATTCATCCGGCTGCTTGGGGATGGATCCCGCTGGGGAATGCAGATCCACTACGCCGTCCAACCCAGCCCTGATGGACTGGCCCAGGCTTTTCTGATCGGAGCCGACTTCCTGGCAGGGGCTCCTGCAGCGCTCGTTCTCGGTGACAACCTGTTCCACGGCCATGATTTGGTTCCGCAGCTGGTGTCAAGCAACCAACGCGATCGTGGAGCCACCGTGTTCGCCTACCCGGTAAGCGATCCAGAACGGTATGGGGTTGCCGAATTCAACGCCGATGGCACGGTGCTCAGCATTGAAGAAAAACCACAACATCCCCGCAGCCGTTATGCGGTAACTGGGCTTTATTTCTACGACCAATCCGTCGTTGAACGGGCCCGTCAGGTGCGCCCCTCAACGAGAGGCGAACTTGAAATCACCGACCTGAACCGCTCCTATCTGGAGGAGGGAGAACTGCGGGTCGAACTGATGGGTCGCGGCATGGCCTGGCTCGATACGGGCACCTGCGATTCGCTGAACGACGCTGCTGGATACATCCGCACCCTTGAACATCGACAGGGTCTCAAGGTGGGCTGTCCGGAAGAGGTGGCCTGGCGCCAGGGTTGGATTGATGCCGATCAGCTGGAACAACTGGCTCAACCATTGCGGAAAAGTGGCTACGGCACCTATCTCCTTCAGCTGCTGAAAGAGAACATCAGCGATCACGCTGCACTGCAAAGCAGCCTGGAGGTTCCCAGTGGACGCTGAACAGCTCACAACCATCCACGGTCAAGCCCTAGAGGGGCCGCTGCTGATCAAACCGCGCGTGTTCGGGGATGATCGGGGCTGGTTCTACGAGAGTTGGAACCAGCGCGCGTTCAACCAGGCCGTCGATGAAGCGGTGGTCTTCTCCCAAGACAACCATTCCCGC
The DNA here is from genome assembly GCA_964546675.1 of uncultured Synechococcus sp. Lineage (GTDB taxonomy): Bacteria > Cyanobacteriota > Cyanobacteriia > PCC-6307 > Cyanobiaceae > Parasynechococcus. The sequence goes on along the minus strand of CAZJLQ010000071.1, from coordinate 3,590 downwards.
TCGATTCGTGGGGTGCTGCGAGGCCTGCATTACCAACTCGCTCCGGAACCCCAGGCCAAGCTTGTCCGAGCCAGCGTCGGAGTGATCTTTGATGTGGCGGTGGATCTTCGCCGTTCATCCGCAAGCTTTGGGCAGTGGATCGGCGCAGAACTGAGTGCCGACAACAAGCATCAGCTCTGGATTCCGGAGGGTTTCGCCCACGGGTTTCTGACGTTGAGCGCAACCGCGGAAGTGCAGTACAAGGCCCGGGGATTTTGGAACCGCAGCTGCGAACGTGCCATCCGATGGGATGACAAGGATCTCGCCATCCAATGGCCAGAGCATGCCTTGCAGGGCGAGGAGGTCAGCCTCTCAGGGAAGGACGCGGAAGCGCCGTCATTCAGCGCCGTTCAATCGACAGGAGACCTGTTTCCATGAAGGTGCTCCTGACCGGTGCGGCGGGACAACTGGGGCAGGCACTTGTGGCCTCGGTCCCTCCAGGAATTGAACTGATCGCCACAAGCCGCGTGGAACTTGATCTGGCCGACCCTGCTGCGTGCCGAAACGCGGTTGCCACCCATCAACCGGAATGGGTGATCAATGCCGGTGCTTACACCGGGGTTGACTTGGCGGAAACCCACCAGGATCTCGCCATGGCAGTGAACGCCGGAGCACCTCGGGCCTTCGCCGAAGGCCTGGCAGAGGCAAAGGGTCGTTTGCTGCAACTGAGCACAGATTTCGTCTTCAACGGATCGCAAGGAACCCCTTACCAGGTGGACCAAAGGCGTGATCCCCTCGGCGTCTATGGACAGACCAAAGCCAAGGGGGAAGAAGCCGTTGAAGAGGTTCTTGACCCAGCGGCAGCCGTGATTCTCCGCACCAGCTGGGTGATGGGGCCGGTGGGCCGCAATTTCGCCCTGACGATGCTTCGGCTGCATCAAACCAAGGACGTGATCAGCGTGGTGGCGGATCAGGTGGGCTGCCCCACCAGCACCCTCACTCTGGCCAAGGCCTGCTGGCGTGTTGTTGAGAGCAACGCAGATCCCATGCCACCGGTGCTGCACTGGAGCGATGCCGGTGCAGCCAGCTGGTACGACGTGGCTGTTGCCGTTGGAGAACTCGGACATGAGTTGGGTCTGCTGGAGCATCCAGCCGTCGTGCAACCGATCAGTACTGCCGATTACCCCACCCCAGCGCGCCGACCTGGGTACTCGCTGCTGGATTGTGTTGGCAGCCGCAACGCCCTCGCTCTCGATGGCCAGCACTGGCGTGCCGCCCTGCGCAGCGTGCTGATGGCCATCCCTCCTCCATCAACGCAACCATGACTGACGTGATGCCCTCAGCCGCTGAACTGCTCGGTCCCCGCTGCCGTGTACTTGTCACCGGCGGAGCGGGTTTTATCGGTGGCGCTGTGGTGCGACGCCTACTGAACGAAAGCGAGGCGATCGTGTTCAACCTCGACAAGATGGGCTACGCCAGTGATCTGACCAGCATCAATGAGGTGCTGGAAACCCTGGGTCCGGAGGCAACAGACAGACATCAATTACTCAGGGTTGATCTTTGCGACGCCGAGGCTGTCGCCGAGTCCGTCAAGCAGGCGGACCCTGACCTGGTCATGCATCTCGCAGCCGAAAGCCATGTCGATCGATCGATCTCCGGGCCGGGGGCCTTCGTCGACAGCAACGTGACAGGCACTTACAACCTCCTGCAGGCCGTTCGCCAGCACTACGAGGGATTGCCGGAATCACGACGAAGTCAGTTCCGGTTGCATCACATCAGCACCGATGAAGTGTTTGGCTCACTTGGAGCCCAAGGCCGGTTCGAGGAAACCACCCCCTACGACCCGCGCAGTCCTTACTCAGCCAGCAAAGCGGCCAGCGACCACCTCGTGAACGCGTGGCATCACACCTTCGGCCTGCCTGTTGTGCTCACGAACTGCTCCAACAACTACGGGCCATGGCAATTCCCCGAGAAACTGATTCCGGTGGTCACCCTGAAAGCAGCGGCTGGTGAAGAGATTCCCCTGTACGGCGACGGCCTCAATGTGAGGGACTGGCTCTATGTGGAAGACCACGTGGATGCTCTTCTCCTTGCCGCCTGCAAGGGGGAATCCGGACGGAGTTACTGCGTTGGTGGCCACGGCGAACGCACCAATCGCGAAGTCGTTGAAACGATCTGCCTCCAGTTGGATGAGCTCAAGCGCACAGATGCTCCGCATCGTGATCTGATCCGTCGCGTCACCGATCGCCCGGGACATGATCGCCGCTATGCCATCAACCCTGCTCGGATCAGCAGCGAGCTCGGCTGGCAGCCACGCCACGACGTGAGCACTGGATTCCGCGAAACCGTCCGCTGGTATCTCGATCACCAAGATTGGTGCAGCCGAGTGCGTGAACAAGCGCATTACGACGGAGGGCGTTTGGGAACGGTGACGTGATCGACAACGACGCTCAGCAGCATTATTTCCAAGCCCGATTTCGATCGGATCTCGGCGTCTTAGCGGCCTACCAACCCATCCAGGTCAGCCGCGGCGAAGACACGATGCTTCTCTTCCCACCGATTGGAGAGACGGCGATCACCCTGGCAGGTGATCCCGAGGACTACAACTTTGCAGTCCCAGGCCAAGAACTTGATGGGAATGAGCTGTTTGAGTTCCGCAGGCAGTTAAGCGCTGCCATCACGATGCTGGATCTCAGTCAATGGCTGTTTGATCGCAGCTCAAGGGTCAACACACCTCACAGCTGCGCCCAGCTGCGTCTCAACGACGAACTCGAAACCGAGGCGCTCTGCAGCAATCTGCACACGATCTACCTGGACCATCTGCAACGGCCGGATGCTCCTTTTGAACTTCGCTGCCGAGTGTCGACCAAAGGGAGCTGGTGCTCCGATGTTGTCGATTTGGCCCGAGCCTGTAAAAACCTGCACCGAGCGGCCCAGGCGGTTGGCGCCATCGGCTCAGGGCAGGGTCAGCCTGTCGACATCATCATTCCCACCTACGGACAGCCGATCTTCACACTGCGCTGTCTTGCATCGGTGTTCAAAGACCTCCTGATCAACCGTCAGACGATTCATGGGCGGTTCGATGTCAATCTTCAGGTGGTTGATGATGATCATCCCCAAAAAGACGGCCATGGCGTTCTGCAACGGCTTCGCCAACAGGGATGCGTCAATTTCCATGTCAATGCAAACAATCTCGGATTTCTAGAGAGTTGCAATCAGGCCGTTTGCCGCAGTCGAACCAACAGCCTGGTTGTTCTTCTCAACAACGACATCGAGGTTCTTCCCGGCTGGCTCCAGGGTCTCGCGGAAACATTCCAGCAAGAACAAGATGTCGGCCTGGTGGGATCCAAGTTGATCTACCCCGATGGCCGACTTCAGGAAGCCGGCGGCATTGTCTGGAGCGACGGATCCGCATGGAATCTTGGTCGACTCAAGCGACCCGATCACCCTGATTTCAACTACGCCCGCAGCGCCGATTACATCTCCGGTGCGTCGATCATGGTGCCTCGCTCCGTCTGGGATGCGGTGGGCGGATTCGATCGTCGCTACATCCCCGCTTACTACGAGGACACAGACCTCGCCCTGATGATTCGCGAGCGTGGACTGAAGGT
>CAZJLQ010000070.1:0-7095 GCA_964546675.1 uncultured Synechococcus sp. | reverse complement strand
GTCTGGGTCGTGGCGGCCTGCTTCAACGAGGAGACGGTGATCACCCGATTCATCGAACGGGTGCTTGTTCTGCCGGAGGTGACGCATCTCCTCTTGATCGACGACGGTTCCAGTGACGCCACGGTCAGCACCATCCGTCAGTGGCAGAGCGCCCATCCCACGGCATCCGTCACCTTGCTGGAGCTCACCCGGAATTTCGGGAAGGAAGCGGCGATGCTTGCTGGCCTCGACCACGCCTGCGGTCATTGCTCCGCCGCCGTGCTGATCGATTCTGACCTTCAGCATCCGCCTGAGCGGATCCCTGCCATGGTGGCCTCGTGGCGGGCCGGCGCTGAGGTCGTGACCGCCGTGCGGGATGACCGCGATCAGGAATCCCGGTTCAAGGTGACCACCGCGTCCTGGTTTTATCGCGTCTTCAATCGGCTGGTGGACTCCATTCAGTTGCAGGAGGGTGCCGGTGATTTTCGACTGCTCTCTGCGCCTGTGGTGGCCGCTGTCACCCAGATGCGAGAAGCCACCCGTTTTTCAAAGGGGATCATGCCCTGGACGGGGTATCGCAGTACCGAGATCCCCTACAGCCGGGTCGTCCGATCCGGGGGACAGACGTCCTGGAGTCCGAGGAAGCTGTGGCGCTATGCCCTGGATGGCATCTTCTCCTTTTCCGTCAAACCTTTGAAGGTTTGGGGAGTGATCGGAGTGTTGATCTCCCTGCTGAGTTTTTTCTACGCGGCGTTGATCGTGTTGCGAACCCTCCTGTTCGGTATTGATTTGCCGGGTTATGCCTCCCTGATCGTTGCGGTGCTCTTTCTCGGAGGGATTCAGCTGATTGGGATTGGGGTGCTGGGGGAGTACATCGGACGGATTTACATCGACGTCAAGCGCCGCCCCCACTACTTCATCCGTGCGATTCACGCGCCCTGAGGGCTCGCCATTCCGCCTGCCGCCCAGGAGAGCGGAAGAACACGGCGGAAGCACCGAAGCCTCTCTGATCCAGGGATCGAGAGGCACCCTCCGCCGCTGGATGGGCCAGCAGCAGACTCCGGGTGAATCCGTCGCCGGCTCGCGCAGCGCGTAGTTCGCGGGCGATCGCAGCAAGGGGCGCACCGATCATCTGGCCGGTGAACAGCACACCCCCGAAGGATCCGTTGGTGCTGATTCCGACGCGCTGCAGTTGCGGTCGTGCCCAGGCGCTGAGGATCTGGAGCACCATCCATTTCAGAAGCCCGCCGCTCTTCACGGCATCCCCCCAGCAAGACAGCGGCAGACCGGTGGGAAGCGGTTCTCGGGTGGTGCGGATCCACACGATCGACTCGGATGGTGCCAGGGTCAGCAGGGTGTGCAGCACGATCGGAACGAGCTGGATGTGTTGATGGCCGTCAAGATGAATCTGCTTCTGGCCGGTGAGCTCTCGGAATCGATCGATCTGCTGCTGGATGGATCGCTCCAGCTGGTGCTGCAGGCTGCGACGACGCTTCGGCAGCAGTGATGCAAGCAACAGAGATCCAAAGCTGGCCGGCAAGTCAGGACAGTTGGCGGACAAGGGTCCCTCGGTCAGGCAGAGGTGCAGATAAAGAGGTTCTGAGGGTTTCAGTTGCTGCCAGGCCCTGGCCGCCGTGGCTGCTGATGGGCCGTTGACCAGCAGACTGGCCCCGTCGAGTCGGTCCCGTCCGGCCAGGTCGAGAATCGCCTGATCCACTTCGCTGGCCAGTCCGAGATCATCGGCATGGATGAGTGGTTCCGGTGCCGTTAACTGGCGCTGATGGGCACTGAACTGGGCGGCCCGGCTCCAGATCAGGGCATTCAGAACAGTGGGCGTGAACACCAGCAGGAGATCCCGCAGCGGTTGCCCGGGGGGGCCGGGCAGCAGCAAGGGCAGAAGGCTGCAAACACTCAGATTCACGCCGTACTGGAGCAACAGCCAGCGACGTGCGAATCGGCGCCCGCCAGTTTCCTCGCGAAAGGTGAGCAGCGCATGGCCGAGATACCCCGCCAGAGATGCCACGAGAAAGGCAATCGGATTGGCCAGCCATTCCGGCCCGACGGCGCTGAGGCCTCGCAGCACGCTGTAGTGGATACCGGCGGCGATGATGCCCACGACGCCGTAGCGCAGGACGCGTTGGCAGAAACGCAGCAGCTTCATCGCTGGGGTGCCCGGTCGGCACGCTTCAGGAGCGTTTCAATCAGCTGCCAGGCCCGCGCGTCGTAGATCCGAACGAAATCGCTGAAGCTTTGTGCTGCGCTTTCGTCAGCACCGTCCGAGATCACGCGCAGCACCAGCCACGGCACCTCCTCCTGCTCGGCGACCTGGGCCATGGCGGCGCCTTCCATTTCAACGGCTTGCAGTCCTGGCAATGCATCCCGTAAGTCAGCCAGCACCGCTGCATCTCCGATGAAGCGGTCGCCTGTGGCGATCAGCCCCTGCCGGGCGGGGCCGAAACCCGCCCATTGCGGCGTTCCCGCGGCCTGCTCCAGGGCGTCTGTTGCCCAGCTCAGCCAGGGCGACGGTGGGATCAGACGATCGCGATCTAGGGCAGGGAGCGTGAAGCGGTTGCAGAGAGGCCTGGCATCCATGTCGTGCTGCACGACGGCATCCGCCACCAGAACGTCCCACTGCTTCAGATCCGGATTGGCAGCACCAGCAACGCCCGTGAACAGCAGCAGATCGATTGGATCGTCCTCCGTTGCGCTGGCCAGCAGCCGGGTGGCCGCCCGCGAGGCACTCACCTTCCCCCAGCCGCTCCAGCTCAGGGTCAGCCGAACTTCCCGCCCATCGCCACCATTCCAGATGCCCTTGTGAATGGTGAGGTCGCCATGCCGGCTGGAGTGGAGATCCTTCAGGTGCTGAAGGTTGGTGCCGATCTCCTCGGGCATCGCCCCGAGCAGTCCGATGTGCAGCGGACGAGCCATGGAATTGTTGTCGTGGCGCAACCGTAACGGCCATGGCTTGCCACTCCCTGCAGGATTGGTCCAGGTCGGATGAATGGTTTGAACGCTGGCGAATCGGTGCGGAGTGTGGAGCAGGCCAGAACGCTGGCGTCGGCCGTGACGCTGGTGCGTCGTCATTTTCCGGCGGCCAGCGCCAACCTCCGCCCCTGGCGCGATGACGCGCAAACCCGGGAGTGGAGTGAGCCGGAATCACTCGACCTGGCGTTTCACTTTCCAGGCTGGAGCCCTCGCCTGGAGTGTCGCAGCCTGTTGATGCAGTTACGACTCAGCCGCTCGGAGACGGGCGCTTCCGGGCAGCTGCTCGGTGTGCTGATGCGGGGCATGACCTACGACGGCGAACGTTGGCGATTGGCGACCGTTGGCGACTGGCAGCCGGCAGGCTCCCACCTTCCGCAGCCGGATCAGGTGCAGCGTTTGCGTCAGATCTGCCACGAACTGTTCGAATTGTTCGGTGGTCACACATCAGAAGAACCAGCGGCGTAACCCTTCGCAACGCTCTGAGCCATCAGGATGAGTAGTCCTTATAGGGTTTTTAAACCGGTCGTTCGTAAAGCACTCATGTCCGTCGCTTTGGCAGCCCAGCTTCGTGAAGGCACCAAGAAGGCCCACACGATGGCCGAAAACACGGGCTTCGTTAGCTGCTTCCTGAAAGGTGTGGTCGACAAGGCCAGCTACCGCAAGTTGGTTGCCGACCTCTTTTTCGTTTACTCAGCGATGGAGGAGGAAGTTGGCAAGCTGACCGATCACCCGGTGGTGGGTCCTGTCGGCATGGAGCAGCTGAACCGTCGTGAGTCCTTGGAGAAGGATCTCGCTTACTACTTCGGCGACACCTGGAAGGATCAAATCCAGCCCTCGCCTTCCGCTGCTGCCTATGTCGATCGTATTCATGCCATCGCGAAGGAGTCTCCAGAGCTGCTGGTTGGTCACCACTACACCCGTTACATGGGTGATCTCTCCGGTGGACAAATTCTTAAAAACATCGCTCAGAAAGCGATGAATATGAAGGGTGACGACGGTCTGCGTTTCTATGTCTTCGACGACATCGCTGACGAAAAGGCGTTCAAGACCAATTACCGCTCAACGATGGATGAGCTGCCCATCGATCAGGGCACGGCAGATCGCATCGTGGAAGAGGCCAACCACGCTTTCCACCTGAACATGAACATGTTCAAGGAACTGGAAGGGAACCTCATTGCAGCGATTGGCAAGGTTCTGTTCGGTTTCCTGACCCGTCGTGAGCGCACCGGCAGCACCGAGGCCGCTGCGGCCTGATCTGTGCCCACAGCGATCGTCCGTTTCCTGGTCCCCGGGACCAGCAGCCGGTTTCGTTGTGGAGGTTTGAGCGTTGAACTGCAGACAGCCCAGCTGCTCGCTGGGCTCTGCAGAACCGAAGTGGTGACCTATCGCGAACGACGCGAAGGTCATCTCTTTTTTGATGACCTCCTGTCGAACAGTCCCGTCAATCCAGACGTGCTTTGGATTGTGAGTTGGGGATTCGATGTCCCCAAGTTGATCCGGCGACTGCGGGGGCACCGGGTTGCTTATCACGCCCACAGCAGTGGGTACGGCTTTGACTTGCCCCCCGGTGTTCCTGTGTTGGCGGTCAGTCGCAACACCCTGGGTTATTGGGGTGACCGCGCGCCGCGCAATCCGTTGTTTCTCGTTCCCAACGCTTTGGACCAGCAATGGCTTGAGCGGGGGGATCGGGCTGATGCCAGCGGCCGAACACGTCCGATTGACGTCCTGGTGCAGGCGCGGAAGAGCAGCGATTACGTGCTGCACCAACTCGTTCCAACCTTGCGTCGGCAGGGCCTCAAAGTGGAGGTGCAAACCGGCTGGGTGGACGACCTTGTGGGGTTGTTCAACGATTCGTGTGTCTACATCTACGACTCAGCTGAGTACTGGCGAGGCCGCGGCGTGAGTGAAGGGTTCGGGCTGCCTCCACTCGAAGCGATGGCCTGCGGTTGCGTGGTGTTCACCAGCCTCAACCATGCATTGTCCGATCACTGTGATCCCGGCCGCACGGCCCATCAGATCGGTTGCGGCAGCCTTGCCCATGACGTTTCGCGCATCAAGGCCGCTGTGCGTGAACCTCGCCGCTGGCGGCCGCCAGCGGTGGAGCTTGCCGCCCTTCTGCAGGCCTGTGGTGAGGAGCGTTTGCGCGAGCGATGGAGCCGTGTTCTTGGCGATCTCGAGCAGATGCGTCAATGGCCGGATGAATCACCGTTGCTGAATGCCCCTGTCTGGCGGTTGCGATGGCGTCAGATCCTCCAGAGGGCAAGGCGAGTGGTCGATCGGTTACCCGGCTGGCCGAGGCGGGTCTGAAAGTCTCGGGCTGAAGGCTTAACTCAGCCTGATAACAAGAATCGGCTCGGATCCTCACTGGCGACGAGATCAGATCGTCCTATGCCCCTTCAGAGCCAGACCTGGAATGAACTGAGCACCCTGCTTCGTGAGCTCTCCCCGAAGCGGCGGAAATTTCTGGTTGTGGTGCTGGTGGCCTCTCTGTTTCAGGGAGTTGTCGACATGCTCTTGGTGGGCTTGTTGGCTCGGTTGGTCGGTTTACTGGCAGGCGCAAAACTAGAAGATCAGATTCCCGGAATTCGTTTTTTTGGCGGTGGTTTTCTTGATCAGGCTGGATGGATTGTGCTGCTTTTGATTGCAGCATTTTGGTTCGCGTCGGCGGTGCGATTCGGTGTAGCTCTTTTGGAAGCTCTTCTTTCTGCAGATATCTGGGCTGATCTTGTTCATAAGGTTTATAATAATTTGCTGCTTCAAAATTACGAGTTTTTTACACAGAAACGCACCACTGTGTTGTCTGAGCGGTTTAACCGCATTTTGACACGTGTTACGTCTGCGGTGATTTCTCCAATGATTGCCATCACTGGCAATCTTCTCAGCGTCTCTGCACTTCTGATCGGTGTTGCTTTTGCCTTGGGTGGAAAGGCGATTTCAATCTTTTTGTTTCTACTGATTGCCTATCTCGTTGCTTCCTTATTAATTACACCTTATCTGCGTCTCTTTCTGAGGCAGAAGATGAGATACACCCGTCGCATTCGGCTCACTTTCTCGGAATCGCTCCGATCGATGCGTGATATTCAGCTGTATTCCTCACAGCAATTTTTTGTCAATCGCTTCATGCGCGATGGCTCGATTGCGAAGCGAAATGATCGATTGGCCAATCTTCTGCCCAACGTTCCCAAATATCTGATTGAACCGGCAGGCATCACCATTTTGTTTGTCGTGGGTTTGGCTCCCGCTCTGGTCAATGGCGACGATGCGCAGCTGCGTGATGCGCTGCCGCAGCTGGCGACTGTGTTGGTGGTGCTGCTGAGGATTTCAGGACCACTTCAGTCGATGTTTCGAAGCCTCAATCGCTTGAGGGGTGGTCTCCCCGAAGTGAAAGATGCCCTTGAGCTGCTCTGCATGCGGCCGACGCGTCTGGCCCTTGCCGATCCAGCTGTTCCCTCCCCGGAAGGTGTGATGCCACGCCGGATTATCGAGCTGAGGGATGTGAGCTTCTCCTATGGGATCTCGGGTGCACCGGTGCTGCGCAATGTGGATCTTTCCATTCCGATCGGATCGAGGATTGCTTTGGTGGGCAAAACGGGCAGTGGCAAGACGACCCTGGCCCATCTTGTGCTCGGTTTGTTCAAGCCTGAATCCGGTGAGCTTTTGCTCGATGGCCTCTCGGTGTCTGAGGAAGAAATGCCTGCATGGCAGGCCAACTGTGCTTTTGTTCCTCAGCAGATCAGGCTCCTCGATGGCAGTGTTCGAGAGAATGTCGCCTTCTGTGAAGACCCCGATGCCATTGATGATGACAAGGTTTGGTCCGCATTAAAGGCGGCGCAATTTGCGGATTTTGTTGCTGATATGCCCTATGGGCTTTACACGATGTGTGGTGAAAACGGAATGAAATTGTCGGGTGGTCAGCGCCAACGCTTGTCCCTGGCTCGAGCGTTTTACCGCAATGCAAAATTATTGGTTCTGGACGAGGCCACCAGCGCGTTGGACAACAAAACCGAGCACGATGTGATGCAGGCCTTGGATCTGGTGGGACGGCGCTGCACGATGATCGTGATTGCGCACCGCCTGTCGACTGTTAAAAAGTGCGATCGGATTTATGAGATTGCAGATGGTGGTATTGCG
>CAZJLQ010000069.1:0-7124 GCA_964546675.1 uncultured Synechococcus sp. | reverse complement strand
ATCCCTACCTCCCCGAAAACATCGTTGGAACCCGCTGGGTTGTCTACACAGGGACCCATGACAACCCCACCACGCTGGGCTGGTGGCAGAACCTCGACCACGACAGCCGCTCCCGCATCCTTGCGCGGGATCGACGCGGCGAGGATGCACCGGCATGGACCCTGTTCGACATGGCTTTCGCCACAAGCGCCGGGTTGGTCGTGGCTCCGCTTCAGGATCTTCTGCATCTGGACGATCAGGCACGGTTCAACACACCGGGCACCAATACCGGGAACTGGATCTGGCGTCTTCCATCCTTTGACGCCCACCTGACAGGGGCATTGAAGGGCTATGGCGAACGCGGCGCCGTCTGGGGACGCACCCTTGCCGGATCCGCCGGTTTACGCGGAACAGCCGGTTCAGGTGAATCAGCCTCGATGCGGTAAGCCCCCTTGCCGACCGCTTCCGGCTTTTGGGCATCACCATTCCAGAGCACCTGATCGGTCGGAGCCAGAGGCGGTTGGATGCTGAGCTGCACCGGTGGCAACAGCTGGAGCGTCAATTGCCCAGCACCACCTTTGAGGTTGATTCGATCCCCGCCCCGACTTGACACCACAAGCTGACGGGGCTCACTCAAGGTGATCTGAAGCAGCCCGATCTGAGCCGGAACGTCACCCTCAAGCCACTCGATCGGACGGCGTTCCGCAGCTTGCTCCAGCGGCCGCAAACCCTGAACAACGGATTGGCCACTGACCGATGCGCTGCTCGATGAACCTCCCGATGCACCACGCCGGGTGAGCTGCGCGAGATCAGCTCGCACCGGCTCCAGGGCCAAGCTGTTGCGTTGTGCCAGATCCTGCTGCTGCCGGTTCAGGGCAAGGAGACTGACAGCGATGACCAGCACATACACCACCGTGCCCTGCCAGGTGGTGAACACATCGATGCTCCCGGGTGTGAAGCGACGCAATCTCCCCGCACTGTTCTGACGGGCCGTTGCCCGGGGGGGCAAAACAGGATCCAGACACCCAGGCGCCAGATCAAGACGCCGCTCAAGCTGGGGAAGCATGGAAGCCAGGTAGGCACGCTCGGGCAAACGGTCCTTCCAGCCCCGCTCCAACGCTTCAATCACCGGGGTGGTGATCCGGGTTTCATTGGCCAGATCACGAAGACTGAGACCCATGGCTTCGCGACGGCTTCGCATCAGGGCACCCAGATCGCTGGTGCTCTGCACCGCAGAGGTTTCAGGATCTGAATCGAGTCGATCGTCGAGGCGAGAACGCCGCCACCAGGGGCGGGGAAGCTTCAGTCGCATGGTCTTGGCGGCTTGGAGCGGGACGCGCCGCCATCGAGCAGTGGCTCCCATTCTCTCTTGGGGAGCTCTCGCCAACAGCCCTCTTCCAGATCACCAAGCTGCACATGGGCAATGGCTGTCCGCTGCAGATCCAGCACGGGATGCCCCAGGGTCTGGGCCACCCGACGAATCTGACGGTTGCGACCCTCCTGGAGCACCACTTCTAGAAGGCAACTTGAACCTTCTTGCGCAAGCCTCCTAACTGTGGCGGGACGGGTCAGCCGCCCATCCAGGGCAATGCCCCGTCGCCACTGCTCCAATACCGACGGGTGGGGGCGACCACGCACCCGGACGCGGTAGGTCTTTTCGTGGTCGTAGCGGGGGTGGGTCAAGGCCAGAGTTAGTGCACCGGCATCGGTGAGCAACAGTGCCCCACGACTGTCGGCATCAAGCCGCCCCACAGGATGCAAGCCCTGCCGATGGGCCCGTGGCAGCAGATGCAGCACGGTGGTGCGCCCCTGGGGATCGTGACAACTGCTGATCACACCAATCGGTTTGTTCAGAAGCAGCACGCGGCGTTGGACCGGAAGCACCAGCGGACGGCCATCCACATGAATGACTTGGCTGTCCGGGTCCGCCTGATCACCCAACTGAGCCGGAGAACCATCAACGCTGACCCTGCCATCGAGAAGCCACTGTTCGGCGTGTCGACGCGAGCACAGCCCAGCTGACGCGATCAGCTTCTGCAGTCGCTGACGGGTCATGGCATCGGCATGCTCTTTGGGAGCAGCAACTCAACGCAGGTTCCGCCACCGGGGTGGTTGCGCGCCTCGACCCTGCCTCCATGATTCACGGCGATCTGCTGAACGATCGCCAGACCGAGACCACTGCCACTACGGGCGGATCGGGCCCGGGACGGATCGCCGCGATAGAAGCGGTTGAACATGTTGCCGAGGTCGGACTCGCTCAGACCCTGACCATGGTCGCGAATGGACAGCATCCACCAGCCACCGCTGGATTGAATGACGACCTCAACAACAGTTCCATCAGGGGAGTATCGAAGCGCGTTGTCAAGAAGGTTGAGAACAGCCCGATGCAGCCGGGGGCGGTCCCCCATCAATGGTCCTGGTTCGGACTCATCGAACCGCAACTCCACCTGACGTGCCTCTGCAAGAGGGCGAATGCTGCTCCAGGCGCCTTCGACCAGGTCGGAGAGAGAGAGCGCCGTATAGGTCCCACTGACCTGAGGGAGACTGTTTTCAAGCCTTGAGAGCTCGAGGAGATCCTCCACCATCAACTGCAGACGGCGCAGCTCTCGTTGAAGACGCTGAACCAAAACAGCATCACCGTCGTCAACAGCCAGCTCCAACCGATCACTCACCAGCATCAGGGCTGTGAGGGGTGTTTTCAGTTCATGGGCCACATCGCTGACCCATCGCTCCTGCTGCTGTTGCTGGGCTTCCAGGGATTGCCGGCTCTGAATCAACACGAGCAACCACTCATCCGAACCAGGCAGCACCAGGGCTTCGAGGGGCTCGCCGCGTTGATCCCACTCGCTGCGAAGCGGGCGCTGTTGGGAGCGCGTGCTCGTGATCACTTCATCGAGCTGAGGGATCGCCAGCACCTGCTGAATCGGCAGTCCGCGGACAAGGAGATTGCGTGAAATGCGCAGCAGTCGCTCCGCCCTGGCATTGATGTAAGCGACGGTGAGATCCGGCGCCAGGATCAACCACCCCTGGGTGGCGTCATCAATCCAGGCAAGCAGTTGCGGTGTGTTGATGGCGCCGGCTGAAAAACCAGGCGACCCAGGGCTGGTCGACGGTCGTTTCATCCTTTGACGCTGAACGGCCAGGGTGAGCACCACACCCAGAACCAAGCCCAAAACAATGGAGGAGAAAGTCAAGCGTTCAGCCGAAGCGGTAACCGAAACCCCGCACGGTTCGGATCAATTCAGGCGCTGAAGGTTGCACCTCAACTTTCTCACGCAACCAGCGAATATGAACATCCACTGTTTTTGAATCACCAATGAAATCAATCCCCCAGATCTTCTCAAGTATCTGATCACGACTCCAAACCTGCTTTGGATTCTTGATAAACAATTCAAGAATTTTGTACTCCTTTGGCGAGAGATTCAGCTCCTCGTTATCACGGGTGACCCGACATTCATTGGCAAAAAGGCAGAGATTGGCGTGGGAGTAGGTCTCCTGAATCGGATCATCAGTCCGCTGTCGTGCACGGCGAAGAAGCGCCCGACAGCGGGCAACCAGTTCCCGCAGACCAAACGGCTTAACCAGATAATCGTCCGCCCCTACCTCAAGACCAAGAACACGATCTGTTTCGCTGTCCCTGGCGCTGATCACCAGGATTGGTGTGTTGTTGTTGAAGCGTCGCAGCTCTCGACAAAGATCAAGCCCCCCCAGGCCGGGGAGCATCAGATCCAGAACAAGCAAATCAATCGGCTGACGAGGCTCTTCCGTAAGCAAATTCAGCGCTTCGGATCCATCGGCACAGGTGAGCACATCAAAGGCTTCCAGGCGAAGCACCTCTCCGACAGTTTCGCGAATGCTCTCGTCATCTTCGACAACAAGAACTCTGCTTGACGCTGCTGTGCCGACAGGAGGTTCAGTCACCAGACAGAACACCAGGATGACCCCAGTCTGGCTTGCCGTCTGGAGTCAGTCAGTCAATGGCAGGCGATGTGATCAAAAAAACTCGTCGAAGTTGTCAAAATCAACTGCCTTGAAATTCCCCTGCTCCACTTGCTGCATCAAGCGCTCGAGTTGGACCCACAGAGCACCACCGGTGAGCAGCGACAGGACCAGTGCTACCAGAAGCGCTGCACCAGCAGCGAAACCGAAGATCTGCAGGCAACAGCCAATGAACAGCGTCACCCCGATCAAAATCCCTGAGTAGCTGATGGTGATTTCCGGCGTCCCAAGCGGCAGCAACGGCAAACGGTCTTGTTTCCAGCCATCCAGCTTCAACTGAACCAAGCGGGAGAACGTCAGTCCACAGAGAACTCCCATCAGCAGCCCGAGACCAGCCAACAGATAAGGGGGCTGGGCTATCGCGGCCATCTGAAGCAGCATTTCGAACTGCTCAGCCGTCATCTCCTCGGGCATTCAGACCATGGATGTTGAGCCGCGACCTTAGCGATGTCGGATCAGGGTTCCCAACTCTGGGAACCCAGGAAGGTGAGCTCCACAAAATCGCTGGCCTGATGATCATTGCGATTCATCTGCAGCGAGAACCCTCCGACATCCAAATCCCGAATGGATTCCAACGCACCAATGAGGGATTGACGCGTTGGATCCACACCGGCCCGCTCCAGGCCCTCGGTGATCAACTTGGCGGCGAGGAACCCCTCAAGGCTGGTGAAGCCAAAGCTTGGGTCATCGGCATTGATGCGCATGAGCCTCTGATAGTCCGCCACCACAGGAATCCAACGGTTCCAAGGGAACGGCACCACCTGCGCCACTCCAATCCCGTTCGATTCCCCCGCTGGCATCGCCCGCTGCAAAGCCTTGGTGCCGACGAAGGACACATTCATGATTTGAGCCCGACTGCCCTTCTCCCGCAAAGCCGTTGCCAGTGCCGCAGAACTGACGTAAGCGGACACGACGATCACTCCATTGGGCTGCGCTGCCATCAAACGCCGTACGGCGTCAGACACCTGGTTCGAATTGCGTTGCACCGTGGCCGTAGCCACTGGTTTCAATCCATGGGACTGAAGCGCCGCCAGTGCACCATCGAGACCATCCTGGCCGAAGGCGTCGTCTTGATAAACCACGGCGATGCTGTGGTGGGCGTCCCTCACCAACTCGTCGACCATCGCCGCGATCTCCCTGCGGTAGCTGGCCCGCATGTTGAACACCATCCGCAAGTCGGGTTGACGCAGCAAGCTGGCGCCCGTCATCGGGGCAATCAAAGGAACATCCGAAGCCTCGATCAACGGCAACGCCACTTTCGTTGTCGGCGTCCCCACGTAGCCGAACAACGCCAGAAGGTCAGGGCGTTGAAGCAGCGTCTCGGTATTGCGCAGCGTCTTGTCCGGCTCGTACTGATCGTCAAGACTGACCAACCGAATGCGGCGGCCATGGACACCACCTTTTCGGTTGACCTCATCAAACCAAGCCATGGCTCCCCGCTGATAGTCGAGCCCCAACTGGGCGGACGGCCCGGTGAGGGGCAGGGACTGGCCCAGAACAAGCTCAGCTTGATCAGCGGCGACAAGGTCTGAGGACGGTTCGGGACGAACGGCTGCCTCTGAAGCGCGCCCAAAGTGCAGCGTCACACCTCGAAGCATCAACACGGCGGTGCAGGCAAGCAGCGCACCTGTGGCCAAAGTGAAGCCAGTGCTTGTCCGCTGATGGCCCCGAGGAAACAGAAGCACTGGAACATTCTTGCCGTCGTTTCAATTCTGCTCGCGGCACTGCTGGCTGTCTCAGGGATCAACCAGCTGGATGTTGGACGGGTCCCGAGTCGTGATGCACTGCGCCTTGCCTCCTCCTCCCGAGCCCTGACGACGGACACGACTCGATTGCCGAGCGACGGCTGGAGCCCGTTACGTGGCCAGAAGCTCACGGACCGGGAAACGGTTACGGACCAGCAGGCCCTCGAGCGGGCGGATTACCACGTGCAGGTGGGGATCTATGCCACCAGCACCTACGACCTTGATCTGAGTATCCCGAGCTTCTCATCCAACGGCTACGTCTGGATGCGCTGGGGTGAGGCACTGCAGCAGTACCTGGACGAACAGGACCAGACCATCCATGAAGGCGTGTCTCTGGTGAACAGCCTGCTCTCGGATGCTGATCCGGTTCTGACGCCGCTCTCGAAGGCCCCGATCAAAGAAAAGAACGGCTCCTACTACCAGCTGTTCACCTACGTGGGACGGTTTTACATCGACAAGGCGGATTTTCACCACTTCCCTTTCGTGACTGTGAGCCTGCCGTTGGTGCTCGAAATGGAGGATGTGAACGGTCAACTGGATTACCCCCACTTCCGCTTTGAACCGGACACCCAGAACAGTGGAATGGGATTGTTCGCCGAGATCATCGGCTGGTTGAACAGGGGCTGGTCAATCGCCGAATATCGACACAACTACGCCACCAACTTCGGGTTGGGCGGCAGCGCCGATGACTACAGCCTGATCGTTTACGACATTTCCTTTGGTACCTCATCCTGGTCCGCCTTCTGGAGGTTGATGCTGCCCCTCCTGGTAGTGATGGCCATGGTGCTGCTGGTGTTCAAAGTTCGCGCTGATGAGCAGGATGCCCGGGCTGGAATCCCGGTCACGGTGCTGCTCACCCTGGTGTTCCTGCAGCAGACGTATCGGGAGGAATTGCCAGACCTTCCCTACCTCACCTTCCTTGATCAGGTGTATGTGGTGGCCTATGTGGTGACCTTGCTTGCCTTTGTGCTGGTGATCTTCATCGGCCGTCGGTACGGCGAACTCGACACCATGCCTGAGGGACCACAGAAAGAGATCAAGCAGAACCAATTACAACGGCTTGATGAAATCTGGCCGCTCACAGTGGTGATTTTCAGCTCGATCGGCATCCTCGCCTGCTGGTTCACCCAACCCACGGTGAGCTGAACCTGACCAGCAGCAAGGCTCTTTCACGGCTGGACAGACCCGCTTGAATGCTTTCAGGCGGTTCATCGCGATTGAGACAGCCAACGATGAAACTCCTTCTGCTCATGCTGCTTGCCGGCGAAGCAGCACTGGCGCAGCAGGCGGAACAACTTGGGTTTCCTGATCTAAACCAGCCCAGCCATCGCGACACTGACCCTCAACTCGGGGCTGAACACCCGCTGGAGACTGAACATTCGCTGGAGACTGAACCTCCGT
>CAZJLQ010000068.1:0-7125 GCA_964546675.1 uncultured Synechococcus sp. | reverse complement strand
ACCAATTCCACCACATCCGCGTGGTCGATTCAGCCGCGCGGGCCTCATCGATGCAGGATCATACCGGCCAGGGGTTCTATGGGATGGGAGTCTGAGCGGCGCTGATACGATCCGGCCTCAGGCCTAACTCTGCGGGATGACCATCGGCAAGGTGCTGATCGCCAACCGCGGCGAAATCGCCCTCAGGATTTTGCGCAGCTGCCGTGAACTGGGCATCGCCACAGTGGCGGTTTACAGCACGGTTGACCGCGACGCACTGCATGTTCAGCTTGCCGATGAAGCGGTCTGCGTTGGTGAGGCTCTGAGCAGCAAGAGCTATCTGAACATCCCGAATATTCTCGCTGCAGCGACCTCCAGGGGCGTGGATGCCATCCACCCTGGCTATGGCTTCCTCGCCGAAAATGATCGCTTCGCAGAAATCTGCCGCGATCACGGGATCACCTTTATCGGTCCCTCTCCCCATGCGATCCGCTCGATGGGAGATAAATCCACGGCAAAAGCAACCATGCAGAGTGTGGGTGTCCCCACCGTGCCTGGCAGCGAAGGCCTTCTCGCGAGTCCCAAGGAAGCGGCTGAACTCGCCGCCCAGATGGGCTACCCCGTAATGATTAAAGCCACCGCAGGGGGCGGTGGTCGCGGGATGCGTCTGGTGCCGGGCCCTGACCAGTTGGACAATCTTTTCAAGGCGGCCCAGGGCGAAGCCGAGGCGGCCTTCGGCAATCCCGGCTTGTATATGGAGAAATTCATCGACCGGCCACGCCACGTCGAGGTGCAGGTCTTAGCCGATCAACACGGCAATGTGGTGCACCTGGGAGAGCGGGACTGTTCGATTCAGCGCCGCCACCAGAAGCTGCTCGAAGAAGCTCCGAGCCCGGCTCTTGATCCCGAGCTGCGGCGGCGCATGGGCGAAGCCGCCGTCGCTGCAGCGCGAAGCATCAACTACGAGGGGGCTGGAACGGTTGAATTCCTGCTCGATCGCAGCGGTGGGTTCTATTTCATGGAGATGAACACCAGGATTCAGGTGGAGCATCCCGTCACGGAAATGGTGACTGGCATCGATCTCATCGCCGAACAGCTGCGAATCGCAGGCGGAGAAACGATCAGCGTCCAGCAGGACGACATTCAACTCTCAGGACATGCGATTGAGTGCCGCATCAACGCCGAAGATGCCACCCACAACTTCCGACCGGCCCCAGGGCGAATCACTGGATGGTTGCCCCCCGGAGGACCCGGAGTTCGCGTCGACAGCCATGTGTACACGGGGTATGACATCCCACCGTTCTATGACTCCTTGATCGGGAAGCTGATCGTGTGGGGCCGGGATCGACAAAGTGCCATGACTCGCATGAAACGGGCCCTCAACGAATGCGCCGTGACAGGCATCCCCACCACCGTTGATTTCCATCTCGACCTGCTGGAGCGGGAGGAATTCATTGCCGGGGATGTTCACACCAAGTTTGTTGAGCAGGACATGCTCGGTTGACTCAAGCCATCGCTTGAGCACGCATCAGGATCTGTGAAAGAAGCCCTTGCTGTCCCACCAGCAATTCCCGCACCAGGCTGATGAGGCCAACCCAGATCACTGGGGTCACATCAACACCTCCTATCGGGGCCACAATTTTGCGACTCAGGGCCAGCACGGGTTCAGTTGGCCAGGCAATCAAGCGCCAGCCACCAGCGTTGAGATCCACCTGTGGATACCAGGTCAGCACGATCCTGAGCAGGAATGCAACCGTCCAGAACGCCAGGAACAAACCCAGAAGCAGGTGAACTGTGGGCAGGATCTGGAGCAGCAATGGCGTCACAAAGCTCAACGCATCGAAGCTCTCATCGTAGGAAGAGGGTTTCGATCCTTAAGATCGTCGCGGCTTCGACGCAGAGCACAACAGCGCCATGACCGCTTCCCTGTCCAATTTCCTGAACAGCCTCCTTTGGGGGGGCATCATTGTCGTGGTGCCCGTCACGATCGGCCTGATCCTTGTCAGCCAAACCGACAGGGTTGACCGCAAGCTCTGAACCCTGAACACGATCGGAGGGACTCTCGCAACCCCTCGTAGACTGAGGATCACGACGAAGCGGATCTTTGGTTAACGCCAGTCTGAACTGGGCCAGCATCGTCGGAATCGTGCTGGCCGTAGGTGGAGCGATGCTCTACTTCATGCGGTCGTTTAAACCGGCCCTGGCGAGGGATTACGACGTTTTCTTTGCGGCAATCGGTCTGCTCTGCGGCGGAATTCTGTTCTTCCAGGGGTGGCGTTTAGATCCCATCCTTCAGTTCGGTCAGTTCCTTCTGGCCGGAACCACAGTCTTTTTCGCTTACGAGAGTGTTCGGCTGCGCGGGGTTGCAACGGAGCAAGCCCGCCGCTCTGCTTATTTCGATGATGAACCAGCCCCACCTCGCGGTCCCGGTGCTGGCGGACGCGGCGATTGGGACGATCCCTACGAAAGGTTTGATGAACCTCAACCGCTGCGCCGGCGTTTTTCATCGCGCGACGGCGAAGCAGACTTCGATTCAGAACCACAGGAAGATTTTTACCGGCCCCGGCGCAACAGCAGGGCCGCCATTCCAGAACAGGCTGCCAGCCGTCGACCCCGCAGTCGCGATGACTCCCCTGACGACTGGGGACAGGAGGACGAGCGATCCCGGCGGATGGCGCGCTTTCGGGCGGGCGAAGACCGACCTGAGCGACGGGCTGATTTCGGCGATCGTCGCAGCCAGAGGGACGATCAACGACGGGGCAGCCGTCCATCGGGACGCGTCAGCAACGACGCCCCAGCCAAGGACTCCACAGCCAGGGAACCAGCCAAAGGTTTCCCCTCGCGTCCGGATGCGGAGGAAGCGAGTTACGCACCATCCCGACGTGCCGATCCCAATGCAACCAGCAGCCGCACCAGTCGCCCGGCTGCAGCGTCATCCAGCAGGCGGGTCGGCCCGGACAGCACCCCCAAACAGGACTCCGGTCGCAATCGCGCTGATGCCAGCGAGTCCACGGGCAATGCCAGACCTTCCGGAGGAGGGCGCCCCGCTCCACGCAGCTCTCGACCACGCGACAACAGTTCCCGTTTCGACGACTGAACCGACTCACTCAAACAGCTCTATCGGCCTGCCTCGGTCTGAGCCTGGTTGCCTGTGGCAACCGGCAACGCCCTGTGGAAGGAGGATTGCTCGGTCGCAGCCAGCAGGAACCAGCATTGAGCGGGGATGGCCGTTTGCTCGCCGTCGTCACCGAGCGACGTGGTCGTCCAACCGTCCAGTTGCGGAGCGTTCAAGGAGGCCGCAGCCTCGATCTACCGCAACTGAATCGACACCAACCGCACAGCTCCCCTTCATTGAGCTGGAATGGCCGTTATCTGGCGGCCATCACCCAGCGGGGTCAACGGCGTCTCGCCGTGATCGTCGACCGGCTGACTGGCCGCCTGCATCCCTTGCCCTTGCCAGGGGGCCGCGATCCATTGCGACTGAGTCTTTCCCCGGATGCCCGTCAGATCGCGCTTCAGGTGGCGGATCAGGGGCAATGGCGGGTTGAGGTTCTTGATCTCAGCTCACTGCTGGAGCCGGATCGACCCGCCGGTGTCCGCAGCACCACGCCCGCCCCGGACACCCAACCATGAACCGGTTATCCATCGTTCTGGTGTCGTTGCTTCTGGTGGGCTGCAGCAGTGGAGCACGCCCCCAACCAGAGA
Source organism: uncultured Synechococcus sp. (assembly GCA_964546675.1). Taxonomy (GTDB): domain Bacteria; phylum Cyanobacteriota; class Cyanobacteriia; order PCC-6307; family Cyanobiaceae; genus Parasynechococcus. The sequence goes on along the minus strand of CAZJLQ010000068.1, from coordinate 3,441 downwards.
ATGCCTTAAATCGACAGTTGCGCCTGTCGGTGGACAGCAGACGGGATCCTGCTCTGGGGCAGCGATGGCTGGCCAGTCTCAGTCGGCGCAGCGGTCGTGAGCGGGTCGAGCTGATCGATTTGCGCAGGAACCAACCTGTGCCCCTAGCCGGGCTCAACCGAGCCGATACCCAACCCATCGATGTCAGCGTCAACGCTGACGGGACGCGTCTGGCCGTCGTGCAGCAACGACAGGGCCGCACAGAACTCGTGCTGTTCCAGCGCTCATTGGGACTTGTTCAACGGGTTCCACTCGATCCACCGGGGGTGCCCAGATCGGTCAGCCTGGATGGGTCTGGTCGGCAGCTTGCGGTACAGGTGAGCAGGGATGGGAGATGGCAGGTGGACCTGATCCGCTGGCCCTGATCAGGGAACCAAACCAGCCCAGTGAAGAAAGCTGTCTCGACTGATCAATTCGATCAACAGGACGGCAGCAAAGCCAAGCATCGCGAAGCGGCCATTGACCCGCTCGGCGTAGGCGCTCCAGCCGAAAGCAGGCAGATCCGTTGTTGTTGCGGAGGGCTTGAGGTCGGATGAAGGATCCGAAGAGGAGCTGCTGCTGGTCATCCGACTGGATCAGGAACGACCGAATTCATAGCTGGCGGCAGGGAGCAATTGCCATGAGTCCCCACAATTGAGTTCCAGCACGGTGTTATGGAAAGCCTTCAGGGTGGGGCGATGCCCAACACTGATGACGGCCAACTCGCGCTGGGCAAGCAAGCCGTAGAGGTGATCTTCGGTTTCGACATCGAGCGCACTGGTGGCCTCATCCAGCACAACGAACTGCGGTGCATTGAGCAGCAGACGACCGAAAGCCAGACGCTGCTGTTCACCGAGGGACAGGATGCGAGGCCAGTCCTGCTTCACATCAAGATCGGGATAGCGGCTGGCAAGGGTGCTGAGCTTGACGGCTTCCAGCACATGCCGCAGTTGATCGTCACTGAAGCGACTCTCATCGGTGGGATAACAGAGCTGCTCTCGCAGAGAGCCCAGAATCATGTAGGGCTTCTGGGGAATGAAGAGGAGCTCACCGGTCTGAGGGCGTTCGACCATGCCTTTGCTAGGCGGCCAGAGGCCGCTGATCAGACGCAGCAAGGATGTCTTGCCACAACCGGATGGCCCAACCACAAGAAGTTTGTCGTTCCCATCCACGCTCAAGCAAAGATCACGAACGATCGGTTGGTCAGCGCCAGGCGGCATCAGATCAGCATGGTTCAGAACGATTGATGAACGCCCCACAGCAATTGAGGACGTGTCAGGCGCCGCCTGGCTGACCTGAATGATCTTGGACTGAAATCCCTCAAGGCGACTGATCCCCGCCGTGAACTTGGCAAGCTCATCGATGCGGTTAACAACAAACAACAACGAACTTTCGACCATATTGAATGCAAAACTGGCCTGAACAAATCGTCCGTAGTCGATTTCACCGGCAAAATAGGGGCCCGCCATGATGATGTATGGGAAGAAAACACCGGCGTAATTGGTTGACTTCTGCATGGTATTGATAATCACCTTCCAGATAATCAACAAATTGAAGTTTTTGACGACAGCACCAAGCCTCCGAGATGTTTCCTGCTGCTCTTGCTCTTCCCCAGAGTAAAAAGCGATGGACTCAGCGTTGTCGCGAATATGGACAAGTCCATACCTGAAATCAGCCTCATATCGCAGCTGATCAAAATTTATTTTCACTAATTTTCGGCCTGCAAACACGAGCAGACCCGTCGAAAATGAAGCGAACACAAACAGGGCGAGAGTGAGCTCGGAACTGATGGTCCACAGGATCAAAATATTGAGGCTAAATGTCAGAAAAGCATCAAAAATTCCAAGGGTGAACTGGAGACTCTCTTCCGTAAATGCTTTGGTATCATCAGTTATTCTTTGGTCAGGATTGTCAACATCCGTTTGCTGCTCATCGTTCGGATTGAGCACGTAATAAGCTCGATTACTCATGAAATCAGCAACCAAACTGCGCGACAACCAATCACGCCAGATAATCCCTAGCTTCTGAGTGAAAAAGAATTGCATCGACCTGATTGGCAATGCAAAGACAAAACAACAGGCATAAATAATCAGAATCCGATAAAACCCTTCCTGCTGTTTTTGCACAAGCGCATTGGTCAGATCCCGCGCGATGAAACCGATCCCTGCGTTGATTCCATTGACAGCGAGCAACATCAACACAATCGCTCCCAAAAGAAGCCAGTGGAGCCAACGTCGGCCTCTCAACTGCTGGCGCATTGCAAAAAAAGCTGCAACACCAAGCAGGAACAACGTTGAGAAGGCGACCCCCCACCAACTGGTCCAGATGGTGCTGATCGTGCCGGCGACACCTCCGAAATACTTTTCCGTGAGGTCTGGCATCAGCAACTGCAGAGCACTGACCAGGCCGGTCAGTGCCACCAACACCAGTCCACCAACGCAGAACAGCAAAGAGATCAGCAGCCCGATGAACTGCCAACCCTCCGCTTGCTCAAGCGGTAGAAAAAAAGGCTGCGCCAGATGTCTGAGCTTCTTCAACTGCGCACGGAAACCTTTGCGCTGCGTCGACGGGATGCTTGTCATCCCCACATTCTGACCAGCCTGGCTTCAACCCGGTGGCCAGGCGAGCGGACGGCCACCAATTACATGCACATGGAGGTGAAAGACGGTTTGCCCAGCACCAGCACCACTATTGATCACCGTTCGCCAGTCCTCTAATCCTTCCTGTTTGGCCACCTTGGCCGCCACCAACAAAAGATGGCCAAGCAGTGCAGCGTGTTGATCGGCCGCCGACCGCAGGCTTTCGATCGGCTCGCGCGGAATCACCAGCACATGCACTGGGGCCTGGGGCGCGACATCACGAAAGGCCAGGCATTGCGAATCGCTGTAAACCTCATCACAGGGAATCTCGCCACGCAGGATGCGGGCAAAGATCGTCTCTTCCGCCATGGACCTCGGGGTGTGACAGACGGGGCATGAGCAGACATCCCCCGTAACACTTCCACGATGCTGGCACGTTGTCGCAGTGCATCCCTGCAAGGCCTCCTGGCCAGACCTGTCACCGTGGAGGTGGACCTGACTCCTGGCCTGCCTGGGGTGCAGTTGGTTGGACTGCCGGATAAGGCAATCCAGGAATCGCGGGAGCGGGTGCGTTCCGCCCTACGCAACAGCGGCTTTCGAGGCCCGCTGATCCGTGTTGTCATCAACCTCGCACCTGCCGATCAACGCAAGGAAGGGCCAGCGTTTGACCTGCCGATCGCCCTGGCCATTCTTGTGGCCAGCGGCCAGTTGGATGCCCCCCATCTCGACGGGTTGCTCTGCGCCGGCGAGCTGGGCCTGGACGGGAGCCTGCGGCCATGCCGAGGGGTCATCGCCTTCGCCGAGCTGGCGGAGGCTATTGAGAGTCCCGTGGAGACCTACAGTT
>CAZJLQ010000067.1:0-7133 GCA_964546675.1 uncultured Synechococcus sp. | reverse complement strand
TGCGGCCATGCCGAGGGGTCATCGCCTTCGCCGAGCTGGCGGCAGAGCAGGGCGCAAGGGAACTGGTGATCCCGCCCGCCAATGTCGAGGAAGCTTGCCTGATCCCCGCGCTCAAGGTGCGAACAGCCAAAACCCTGCGGGAGCTGGTCAGTGCACTCAAGGAACGCCGCCCATCCCTTCGACTCTGCCGCGCGACCCAGCCCCGCCAGAGCGGGGAGTTGGATCATCAGTGGGATCAGATCGAAGGAGGGCCAGGGGGGCGGGCCCTTGCCCTGGCAGCGGCAGGCGGACATCATCTGTTGCTGGTGGGTCCGCCCGGCTGCGGCAAAACACGGCTCGCGCATCAACTGCCCAAACTCCTGCCGCCCCTGCGCCGCGATGAAGCGCTGACCGTCACACGCATTCAGTCCGTGGCAGGGCTCCTCGATCAACCGGGAGAATTGCAGCGACGGCGCCCGTTTCGGGCACCGCACCACCGCTGCACAGCCGCCGCACTGCTCGGTGGAGGCCTCCATCCAAGACCAGGCGAACTCAGCCTGGCCCACACCGGTGTGCTGTTCCTTGATGAACTCGCGGAATTCCCCAGGGCGGTTCTCGATCAATTACGCCAACCCCTGGATGAGGGAGTGGTGCGCGTCAGCCGTGCTCACTGGAAAGCGCAATTCCCCTGTGCGATCACGCTTGTGGCGGCCACCAACCCCTGTCCCTGTGGATGGCGTGGCGACCGGGATCATGGCTGCCGCTGCACAGAACATCAACGTCAGCGGTACTGGCAACGCCTTTCGGGTCCCCTTCTGGACCGCATCGACTTGCAACTACGACTTGAGCGACCATCCGCATCCGACATACGGCTGTGCCTGACTCGATCCCGGACTGAAGGGCATGAACACCCTCAAAACATCAGCGCGTCTGCCGTCCAGGCCGCACAACAAACGATGCGGAACAGAAACCCGGAAGGATGCTGCAACAGAGATCTGACCGCAGATGATCTGCTCGACGTGGGGGCAATCCAGGACGCAGGGCTCAACCTCTGGGAGCAAGTTGTGAAACAGCGGTCCGTGAGCACCCGCAGTGGCTTGCAGATGCTGCGGGTGGCTCGGACCATCGCGGACCTTCGGGACGCCAGGGAGGTCAGCGAAGAGGACGTGGCGGAAGCGAGTTGCTATCGCTGCTCCGACCTGTTGCAGCAGGTCTCCCAGACCTGATCAGTCATTCAGATCCAATCATTCAGATAAGGCCAATCCAGCGCGTCATCGTCCTCTCCATCCACCAGAACCTCCGGAGACCAGTTGCGCTGAGATGGGGTGGAAGCACGATCACCACGCTCCAAAGGACGATCAGAGGCTTCAGGGCGCTGAAGAGTCGACACAGGCGCGGGTTCAGGCCCAGGCTCAGGACTGATCAACGGCTCATCTCGATACAGGTAGAGATGCCCCAGGGATTGATCGCCATAGGCACGTCGCATCAATCGCCATCCTTGCTCCAGGTTGAATTGAACGAAGCCAGGTTGATCACCACCCGTTCGTGCCACTGTGAAACTCGGCCGTGATCGATCCCGCGTCGGTGAAGCCAACAATTCGATATCTCGACCGGTCTTCACCACGGAAAGTCGATATTGCGTACCGAGATCATCCATGCCGATGCGAAGTGAATAGCCGTTGGCATCGATATAACGACTGCAGATCCCTGTGAAATCAAATCCTGTTAACAACGGATTCACCGTTACAGGCGTTGAACCACTCACAGAAAAACAAGGCCGATCAGACTTGCGTTGTTCATAAATGTTCAGCTGAGCCCGCTCACCTTGACCAATCGGAGCTGCAACAAGAACAAATTTGCTCGGGTCGACAGGAATGGCACGAAATAACGATCCTTTCGCCCATCCGGCGGGCGCTTGCATCAAGCCAGTGAATACTGCAATCCCCAAAGAAGCGGCAAAACGTCTGAACAACACAAGCCTTCAATGATCTGCCGAAAGCGTAGAAATCATCACATCAGAAAATGTTCCTGCACATCCAGGCAGGACTGACCAAATATGACTGGAGTTCAGAATTGCCTCATCCAAGGTGCTGCTGCATCGAGCAACCTCCCGATGCATTCATGTTGCATTGAGTTCCGCCAGGGCTTGGAACAACTCCAGAGACTGGATCGAGCAGACATTTGGATCAGTTGATCCGGATCCTTCTGCGAAACCACACGAACGAGTGACTTAAAAAGTGAACTTCACGGGTTCAGCTGCACTGACGTGCTTGTTGTGGGGGTAGGCCTCACGACATCAACCCAATTTGAGAACAGATCTCTCCACCGCTCCAATCAACTTCAGATCACGATCACTCTTGCGAGGCAGTGCTGTCCTCCGTGCTGTCCTCGCTGGGCTGGACAGTCGACGTATCACTTTCAGCAGGCTGTTGAACAGCCTGGGCATCCCGATAAACGTAGATGTGGCCCAGTGCCTTCTTGCCGTAGGCGCGCCGCACCAATCTCCAACCAGGCTCCAGATTGAATTTCAGGAAGCCACTGCCAGGGCCACCAGTTTTGGCAACAAGCATGACCGGCTGTGAACGGTCTCGGGTTGGAGCCGCCCGCAGTTCCATGTCCTTGCCTGTGTTGACCACCGTGAGGCGGTACCTCGTTCCAAGGTCATCACCACCGATCCGAAGTGAATAGCCGTTGCCGTCGATGTAACGGCTACAGATGCCTGTGAAATCAAAGGTTGAAAGCAGCGGATCAACCACCGCAGGGGATCCTCCGGCGACGGCGAAACATGGGCGCTTATCACTGCGCTGTTCATAGATATTCAGCTGGGAGCGTTCACCGGATCCAATCGGAGCGGACACCAGGATGAACTTGCTTTCATCCACAGGAACGGTTGTGAACAAGGACCCCTGAGCCAGAGCAGAGGTTGCAGCGGCCATCACCCCACAAGCGGTCAGTCCGAAGGCTGCTGGCAAGAAACGTGCGATCACGGCCAAGGGCTGTACTGCACGGATCGTAAAAGTCATTGCCCCAAGGGTCCCGCCAATCAGGCCGGTTTATTGAGTCGAATCGCAACCAACAGCGTTGCAACAGTGCCAGGGCCCGCCAACACCAGAATCCAGCGTGTTGTGGAGACTCCAAGATCCGGGTCTCCGTAGGCCAGCTCAAAAACGCAACCGGTTGTTGCGATGCCCAGCACGCAGGCCAGCGCCAGGAACAGCCCGGCCAGGGGTTTCATCGGCATTGATTCAGGAAACGGACTGAACGTGTTGGCGCTGAAAACCGTGATCCTTCAGCTCCTTCTGTAACCCGGCCTCATCGGTGACTCTGTCGACGAAAAGAACACCGTTCAGGTGATCCATTTCGTGCTGGATGCAACGCGCCATCAGCCCATCCGCCTTCATCTTCTTAGGACGCCCCATCTCATCGCGGTAACTGAGCTCAATCGCCGTTGGTCTGACCACATCGAGGTAGACGCCAGGAATGCTCAGGCATCCCTCCTCATAGGTATCGATTCCGGCACTGGTTGCGGTGATCTCTGGATTGATCAAGACGAGAGGTGGGGTGGAGGGGGTCTCCAGATCCAGATCGATCACGAGCAGCTGTTGGTGCACTCCAACCTGAGGCGCTGCCAGGCCGATCCCCTTCGCGGTGTACATACTTCGAAGCATGTCCCGCGCAAGTTCGCGAACCTGTTCATTCACCTTGCCGATCCGACGCGCTGACTTCCTCAGGGCCTTGGCTCCAAGGGTCTGAATCTGCAGCGGTGGGGTGTCGAGTGCTTCCTTCGGCACGAGCATGGTGTCCCTGGCCTTGTCGGCCGCTCGGGCCAACTGAGCAAAGCTTCCTGCCAAGGGAGATCACGTCGCGGGCGCCCATTTTAAAGGAAATGACAGACAGGCAACTCTCCAGCCAGCTGGCCGTCGGCCAGCTACCCAGCCTGAAGGAGCCGCGTCTCCTCAAGGGAGTGGATGGTCGCTGCTGGCTGCTCTGGCTCGAACAGCGTCCTTTCGAACGCGGTCGCACCACAGCACTGGTTCGTCCTTTCGGGGCACCGGAGCTCCCCTCCCAGGAACTCACACCAGCACCGCACAACCTGCGTAGCCGCGTCCACGATTACGGGGGTGGGGTGCTGGCGAGCGCCGTCCAAGACGACACACTGATCCTCGTCTGGGTGGACGACATCGATCGGTGCCTCTGGCGCCAGGACTGGGCACTTCCAGAACGCGGCAGCCAAAATCTGATCCCCAGCCAAACTCCCACCCGCCTGACGGAACCGGGTCATGGTGATCTGGCGGATGGACTGCTGGATCTTCCGAGAAACCGCTGGATCGGTGTCCGCGAGCGGGCTGGACGCGACGAGCTGGTCTCCGTTCAACTCTCCGAACGGGACCAAACACCCCGAACGCTGCACACCCCGATCGATTTTGTTGGTTACGCCTGCCTCAGCCCTGAGGGGGACCAGCTGGCCTGGGTGGAATGGCAGCAGCCCGCCATGCCCTGGGAGAGCAGTGAGCTGTGGTGGGCGCGTCTCGATCACTACGGCAAACCGCAGACACCCCGCTGCGTTGCCGGCGGCGAGGGCATCTCGGTGTTTCAACCCCAGTGGTTGCAGAACAACCAACTGCTCATCGCTGAAGACAGCAGCGGCTGGTGGAACCTGAGCATCGGAGATCCGGCCACCGGTCGCTGGGACAAGCCCTGGCCCATGGACGCTGAAACAGCCATGCCCCAATGGGTGTACGGCATGCGAACCACGGCCTGGGACGGCACTGCCGTTCTCGCCGCTGTCTGCGCGGAGGGAATCTGGCAGCTGCTGCGCCTGGGGCTTGATGGGCGGGTTGATCCCGTGGAGCAACCCTTTGACGATCTTGCCGGCCTCTCGGCACTGGAGGGTCGTGCCGTCGCCATCGCCAGCAACAGCACCAGCCCCGCAGGCTTGCTGGAACTGAACCTGCACGATCACGCACCAAACCACTGGATCCACACGCCAGCGGTGGAGCTCCCGATGGAGCAGGAGGCAATCAGCGTGGCAGAACCGCTCTGGTTCGATGGCTTTGGCGGATTGCGAACCCATGCCTGGTATTACCCACCATCGGGCTCGGCCCCCGATCCGGATCAGCCACCACCGCTGCTGGTCAAAAGCCACAGCGGGCCGACGGCGATGGCGAGCCGCGGCCTCAATCTCGCCATCCAGTACTGGACTTCACGCGGCTGGGGGGTGGTGGATGTGAACTACGGAGGATCGACCGGCTTTGGCAGGGCCTACAGGGAGCGGCTTCAGCAGGGGTGGGGGGCCGTGGATGTGGAGGATTGCGCAGCAGCAGCTCGGGCCCTGATCGCCAATGGCCAAGCCCACCCTGAACAAATCGCCATCGAAGGGGGTAGCGCAGGCGGCTTCACAACGCTGGCCTGCCTCTGCTTTACCGATGTCTTCAAGGCGGGAGCCTGCCGCTATGCCGTCTGCGACCTGTCGGCCATGGCCCAGGACACCCACAGATTCGAGGCCCGCTATCTGGATGGTCTGGTCGGAGCATGGCCAGCCGAACGTGCCCGTTATGAAGCACGCTCTCCGTTGAAACACGCGGATCAGATCCGCTGTCCGGTTCTCTTCTTCCAGGGTGGGGAGGACCGTGTTGTCCCGCCCGAGCAAACCGAACGGATGGCCGCAGCGCTCCGGGCCAATGGCATCCCTGTCGAGGTCTGCCTGTTCGAGCACGAAGGCCACGGATTCCGGGACAGTGCGGTGAAGATCAAGGTGCTCGAAGACACGGAAGCTTTCTTCCGCCGCCAGCTGGCTTTGGCGGAGTGAATAGCGGGCTCAAGGCATGGACTGAAGCGTCACGGGCTTCACGTAGGGACAAACCTGATCGGTGGCTGGGACCTCTGCCGTCTCGAGGTAGCGCACCACGGCATCATCCACACAGGCGGACTGCACATTGGTGAACACACCGTGCTCATTGCCAGCCACTGTGAGGGTACGCATCGCAGGGAAAGCCCTTGCCATCGCAGTGGACCAGCGCCAAGGGGTCGATCCGTCCCAGGTGGAGCCGATGATCAACCCCGGTGCATGGGCATGCGCGAAAGGAGCACGGGGAATCGGATCAGCAGGAACAGCGTCGTAACCACTGCAGATCGCCAGAAAATCGACAGCCAAACTGCCGCCATAGAGAGGCGCCTTCTCCACCAATCCAGCCAGCAGCCTCCTCTGCTGATTGAGAGACGGTCTCTGTGGAAAGTCCTGGCAGATCACCGCTGAGAACCCTGCCCCGGCATTCCCGTCCACCGCCGGGGTACGGAACAGAGGTTGGGCGAGCCGGTTCAGGGCCGATTGCTGCGCCTCAGCTGTCCCGAACAAGGCCTGGTCGAGGGTCTCGAGCATCGCCCTGCCATAGGACCCGGCGATACGGGAGATCGGGACATACCGCGCCAAATTGTCGAGAAGATCCCAGCGGGTGTAAGGAGCACCATCCGCCAGTGGCAGCGAACGGCGATTCAACGCCTGGATCACCCGCTCGAAAACGGGCTTGAGATCTGGATGCGTTTGGAGGAAAAAACGAATCGCATCATCCGGTGCCAACGCCGATGCAGTCAGGCCTTGGAGATCTGCCCAGGGGTCGACATTCCCATCCAGCACAAGGGCCCGCACCTTGTCTGGAAACAGGGCGGCATAAGTGGAGCCAATCACTGTTCCGTAGGAAATCCCCCAATAGGTCAGCAGGGGTTCCCCGAGCGCCCGCCGCAGCGCCTCGAGATCATGGGCAACCTCCACAGTTCCCATCCCGCGGATGAGACCCTCATGCCTGCCGATGCAGTCCTGATTCGCCTGCCGAAGCTCCTCCGCCCTGGCCTGATGCACCAAAGTCCAATCAACGCTCCCTTGAGCCGGTCGCCGTGGGAACCCGATGAAACAGCCCTTGAGAGCAGGGCTGGAGCGCCCCAGGCCCCGCGGATCCCAGGTCACAAAATCAAAGGAACGACGCAGGGACGGGGGCAGAAAAAACGCACTGCCGGCACTGGCATGCCCAGGCTGTCCCGGTCCGCCAGGGTTGAAGAACAGGGTGCCGATCCGCTGCTCCGCACGCCCGGTGGCCGGCAACCGATACACCGCAAGCTCCACCTGGGCGCCGCTGGGCTGATCGCGATCGAGAGGACGG
>CAZJLQ010000066.1:0-7182 GCA_964546675.1 uncultured Synechococcus sp. | reverse complement strand
CACCGGAAAAGATCCCAACCAGACCGTCAACCCCGATGAAGTGGTTGCCGTTGGTGCTGCCATCCAGGGTGGTGTTCTTGCCGGTGAGGTGAAGGACATCCTGTTGTTGGACGTCACGCCTCTCTCGCTGGGTGTGGAGACGCTTGGCGGAGTGATGACCAAGATGATCTCCAGGAACACCACAGTTCCGACCAAAAAGTCGGAGACCTATTCCACTGCAGTGGATGGCCAGACCAATGTGGAGATCCACGTGCTCCAGGGTGAGCGCGAAATGGCCTCCGATAACAAGAGCCTCGGAACCTTCCGGCTGGATGGCATTCCTCCGGCGCCGCGTGGCGTACCTCAGATCGAGGTGACCTTCGATATCGATGCCAACGGCATTCTCAGCGTCACCGCCAAAGACAAAGGCAGTGGTAAAGAGCAGTCCATCTCAATCACTGGGGCCTCCACCCTCTCTGATTCCGAAGTGGACAAGATGGTGAAGGATGCTGAAGCCAATGCCAGCGCCGACAAGGAGAAGCGTGAGCGCATCGACCTGAAGAATCAGGCCGAAACCCTTGTCTATCAAGCTGAGAAGCAGATGGGCGAGTTGGGCGACAAGGTGGATGCCGATGCGAAGGCCAAGCTTGAGGAAAAGCGTCTCAAGTTGAAGGAAGCCACTGAGAAAGAGGACTACGACGCGATGAAGACCCTGTTGGAAGAGCTCCAGCAGGAGCTCTACACCGTGGGTGCTTCCGTTTATCAGCAGGCCGGTGCTGAAGGTGCTGCTGCGCCTGGAGATGCTTCTGATGCGGGTGCGTCTTCCGCTGGTGCGAACGGAACGTCCGATGGATCAGCTGATGATGTGATCGACGCGGAATTCACCGAAACCAAGTGAAGTCTGGCGACTGAATGACATAAAAAAGGGGGCTTAAGCCCCCTTTTTTATGGTCTTGAGTGATGCGAACGACTATTCACCAATGTTCTGAACAGCGGCCAAGGATTGAGCAATCACATTCTCGGGCAGGCTCACATAGCCAAGGCCCGGAGCTTTGGACTGGGACTCGTTGGAAAGCATGTATTCGAATGTTTTCTTCAATGCGCTTGTTTTGTCGCCATTTCCTGTCTCATAGGCCAGCACCCATGTGAAGGTGACGATCGGATATCCCTTGTCTGGATTGGGATTTCCTCCGATTAAGTTTGGTCCTATATCGATAGAACCAAGTGCTTTGCTTTCACTCTCTTGTGTCGGCTTGACCGATTCGCCAGAAGCATTGGTGACGGCTGCAGCTTGTAATTGACCTTTGACATAAGCGGACTCAACGTAACCAATTCCACCTGTGATTTGGTTCAACTGAGCCGAGACTCCTTCATTGCCTTTGGAGCCGACACCTGTCGGCCAGTTGACGGTTTTGTCGGCTCCAATGTCGTTCTTCCAGGTGTCATTGATTGCCGAGAGATGTTTGGTGAAGTTATAGGTCGTGCCGGATCCGTCCGAGCGATGGACGACGGTGATCGCCTGATCAGAACATCCCAATTCGCTGAAGTTCTTGATTTTTCCAAGAAAAATGTTCGCGAGTTGTTCCTGGTTTAGTTTCAGATCACAGCCGTCAAGGTTGTAAGCCACAGCAATGGCTCCAGCTGTCATTGGAATTTGAAGAACACCACGGCTAATTTTGGCGATCTCTTCGTCTTTCATCGGTTTGTCGGAGGCTCCGAAATCAACCGTTTCTGCGGTGAATTGTCGAATTCCTGCGCCCGATCCGACTGATTGATAATTAACGGTAATACCTTCATTGTTCAGTTCCTGGAACCAGCGCTGATAGATCGCAGCTGGAAAGGAGGCTCCAGCGCCGGAAAGCTTGCTGGTGGCTTGTTCTCCGCCTCCAGAGCACGACGTCATCGTCATGGTGGCTGAGAGACAAGCGAGTGAAGCAAGTGCTTTCAAAGCGTTGGGTGAGTTCATGAATGATTGAGGGAGATCTCAGTGCTTGTGTTTGTCGATACAAAATAAAGCAATGTTTGTATCTTCTTGTTTAAGAACTCTTTAGGGGCAGGTCAAAAATTGGTTTCGATCAAGTCATCCAGTTGGTCCTTGATCCATTCCGCTGTTGCTGGGGTCAACAGCACGCCATTCCGATAGTGGCCGGTTGCCAGGAGTAGTCCGGGTTCGAGTGTTTCCAAGAGTGGTGCGGCTCGCTCCACTGGACGTGCCCGCAGGCCGTACCAAGAACCGGAGACCTTCGCTCGCTTGAGCCATTCCGGGCCTGCACTCAGCAGGTGTTGCATCGCGCTCAAATGGGTCGGATCTGCCTGCTCCCCAGGTTCCAGCGTGGCACCTAGCAGCAGCGTGTGGGCTCCTGTGGGAATCAGGTTGAAACCCTTGTGAACCAGTACGGCTGGCCAGGTGGTCCAGCTTGGGGGGCTTTCATCGAGTTCGAGTGCCAGCACCTGACCAAGGACAGCAGACATGGGACGTTCATGGCCGAGTGGTTCGAGCAGTGCTGCACTGTCAAGCGCTGAGCAGATCACAACAGCTGCGTGGAGGCTGCTGTCTCCATCGCTGCTTTCGACGCGCCATAGCGATCCAGCCTTCACTCGTTCTCGGAGCAATCGGCAGACCTTCACGTCTTTCTGCTGGATCGGACCTTGGTGGATCGCCTGTCTCAGCGCTTTTTGAAGAACCAGGGGATTGATCCATCCGTCCCCAGCGGATTGAAGCCCTCCCGCGCAGGGGAGCGGGCAATGTTCAGCCTTGACCAGTTCCAGACCCAAGTCTGGTCGTTGCTCCACCAGCTGACGCTGCCGTTCAGCAGCGCTGGAATCTTCAGCGAGCTGCAGCAGTGGAGATCGGACTCTGAGTTCGGGCGCGAACGGTCGGAGTGTTTCGATCCAACTGGGCCATTGGGTCATGCTGGAGCGTCTCAGTCGCCAGCCGCGGCCACTGGACCTGCGGAAGACATTCCCCATCAACACGCCAAGCGAAGCTGTTGTTCCGTTCAGACCGTTCGGCTTGCTCGTGCGATCGCAGGCTTCGGAGAGCCGTGGATCAAACAGGGTGACCTCATGACCATGCCGGCTGAGGTGCCAGGCGGTGCCGGCGCCAACGGCACCAGCACCGATGACGGCAATGGAGCGATTCAGCTCAGAGCCTCGCTTGGAATAAAGGCGGAATAGGCATCAAACCCGGATGCCACCGCGCTGTAGGCCTTTTGCATGCAATTGGAATCCTGCAAACGGGCCGCCTCGTCGAGGTCCGCGAGGGCATTCTTGAGATTGGCGGCGAGTTTGGTCGCCTCCTTCTTCTGTGATCGTTCGAGACGCTGGTTGATGTAAAGCATTTCGCGACCGACTTCCTGCATCGGCCCATGGATCATGTTGCGCGTGTAAGTCCAGTCGTCATTGCTCACAAGACGAGCCAGCTCCGGTAACCGTTGTTCCGCTGATTTGAATGCGGCAGCTTGACGGCGAATCACGGCAAGGTCGGCAGGCTTGATGGAATCCGCGAGGGATGCTGCCGGCGTGATCAGACCCAGTCCGAGGGCGATGCATAGGCAGAACGCAGCAAGTCGGTGCAGGGCGTTCAGCATGGTGAAATGAAGATGTGGAGGGACTTTAACCAGCTCCGCTGCCGCGGGAGAATCTGTTTTTAAGAGCATTTCTGTGAGTTCCGCGACGATCATCCTTCAGTTGATCTGTCCGGATCGACCCGGACTGGTGAGCGAATTGGCGGGTTGGGTGGCTGCCAATGGCGGCAACATCCGCCATGCCGATCACCACACTGATGCCGGAGCAGGTCTGTTTCTCAGTCGGATCGAATGGCAGCTCGATGGCTTTGGGATTCCACGGGAGGCCCTGCCTGCTGCAGCGAGTGCTTTGGCGGAGCGGCTTGATGGACAGGCCGAGCTCCATTTCTCGGATGATCTGCCCAGAGTTGCCATCCTCGTCAGCCGTCAGAGTCATTGCCTGTTCGATCTGCTCTGGCGTGTCCAGAGCGGGGAGTTGCCGATGCAGGTGCCTCTGGTGATCTCCAATCACCCAGATCTGGAGGCGCTGTGTTCCAACTTTGGCGTTCGCTTCATTTGCGTACCCACATCTCCGGATCACAAACATGAGGCGGAGGAACGGATCCTTGGGTTGCTGGAGGAAAACGGTGTCGAGCTCGCAGTTCTGGCCAAGTACATGCAGGTTCTGAGCGGCGATTTCCTGAGTCGTTTTCCAATGGTGATCAACATTCACCATTCCTTTCTGCCGGCTTTCAAGGGAGCTCGGCCTTACCACCGCGCCTGGGAGCGGGGCGTCAAGCTCATCGGTGCCACGGCTCACTATGTGACGGAAGAACTGGATGACGGCCCGATCATTGAGCAGACCACTGTTCCTGTGAGTCACAGGGACGAGGTGGACGACCTGATCAGGAAAGGCCGTGACACCGAACGTATGGCTCTGGCGCGAGCCTTGCGTCTTCACCTGCGGCGTCAAGTGATGGTGTATCGGGGCCGAACCGCCGTTTTCGCGTGAGCAGTCGCGCTTCCCTCAGTGGTGACCCGGTCAGTGGTGGACCGCTCAGTGGTGGACCGGGTTGGCTGGCGTTCCAGGCGGGTTTGTTTTTGTTGCCGTCCAGCGCGTTGTTGGCAGCGATCCCTCTGTTCGTGTCTTGCGTTGCGGGCAGTCGAGGCCGTCAACCCAGTCTTTGGCAGGACCGTTGGATGGTGCCATTGCTTTTTGCCTCGGTCCTGATGGTGATCGGTGCATGCATGGCGGAGACCGGCGGCCTGGCTTGGGCTGGACTCGCCAATTGGATTCCGTTTTTTTGGGGATTTTGGGCGTTTCGGCCGTTCTTGGACGGCGTTGAACGGAGGCAGCGTGCTGCTCGATGGCTGCTGGCTGGAACGGTGCCGGTGCTGGTGACGGGTTTCGGTCAAATGTTGTTTGGCTGGTCCGGACCCTGGCAATGTCTCGGAGGGGCGATCGTCTGGTTTCTCGGTCCGGGTGGCCAGCCCGAGGGTCGCCTCTCCGGCTTGTTTGATTACGCCAACGTGGCTGGGGCTTGGCTCGGTGTGATCTGGCCCTTTTCGCTGGCTGCCGTGCTGCATCGTCGCGATCCCCGCTGGTGTCGAGGACTTGCGCTGCTCCTGTCAGCGTCGATCGTCGCTGCCGTGATTCTCACCCGTTCCCGCAATGCCATGGCCGCGTTGATCGTGGCGGTGCCCTGGGTGCTGGGGCCGTTGCAGTGGGGTTGGCTTTTCCCGCTGCTGCTCTTGGCGACTGCACCGATCTTGTTGATTGTTTGGCCCGGGGCACCCACGGGGTTGCAGCAGTGGGCGGCAGACCTTCTCCCAGACGGCGTCCGTCAACGGTTGCTTGAGAAGCAGGCCACCGGCAGCCTCACCAGGCTCGCTCAGTGGCGCTTTGGGTTGGATCTCATTGCCCAGCGTCCTTGGTTGGGCTGGGGAGCAGCCGCGTTCAGTGTTCTCTATCCGATTCACGCTCAGCGGAAATGGCATGGCCATTCCCACAATCTCCCCCTGGAGTTAGGCGTGAGCCACGGGCTGCCCGTGACCGTTCTTGTGGTGGGTGTGGTTCTGGCGCTTCTTGTTTTGGCTTTACGTCAGGGGATTCTTCGCTCCGCAACGATGGACCGTGCCTGGTGGGCGGCCACGTTGGTGCTGGTGGCCATGCACGCCAGCGATCTTCCGTTTTTCGACAGTCGACTGAACATTCTCGGCTGGGTCTTGCTTGCCGGACTCTGCGGCTTCAACCAGGAGAGCTGGTCGGATTCAGGGCCTGATCGTGATGCTCCCGCAGTTTTGCCGGAGTCAGCGGACCCCTGAGGTGAATCCAGGGCAGGGTGCAATCTTGATCCCATTCCTCATGGATCACCGATGTCCACGGGGGTGGAGCGGGCAGTTCGGGACCAGGCATCGGCTCCAGGTCGCCGTTTAAAGCGGCGCGGTAGGTCTTCTTCCAGCCGCCCATGCTTTCGCGTCCCTCGCCGACGGCGGCGATCACCGGTGCAAGACGACGATCGCTGCGGGACAACAGAGCTTGAATCACGCTCCAGCCGTAACTTTCCGGTCGGAACTCAATCCCTTTCGGTTTCAGTGTCTTGGCAAGGCGTTTCAGCCGTTTTTCCGCTTCCGGCCGCACCCCCTGCCACTGGAAGGGCGTCTGGGCCTTCGGTACAAACGTGCTCACACCAAGGGTGAAGCGCAGGCCACTGGTGTTTTTTTTCAGGGCTAGCAGCAGCTCGCCCGTTGTCTCGACATCGTCGTCGGACTCCGTCGGCAGGCCGACCATGCCATAGAGCTTGAGTCCGGAGAGCCCACCCTGCTTGGCGTGACTGGCCGCTGCATGGATGGCTTCCGTGGTGAGCTTCTTGTTCACCACCTCCCGCATCCGTTCACTTCCACTTTCGATCGCGATCGTGAGCGATCGACTACCGCGTTTGGCCAGGATTCGTCCAAGATCTGGGGTCACAGTTGCGGCACGCACGGAACTGACACTGATGCGGGTGTCATCGAACCGGTCCTGGTCGAGCCAATGGAGCAGATCGCTGAATTGCGGATGCTGGGTGACGGAGGCGCCGAGCAGGCCCAGCCGCCGCGTGGCGGTCAGTCCTTTCTCAACGGCAGGAATCAATCCGTCATCAAGGGATGGGGTCCGGAAGGGCAGTGTCAGATAGCTCGCCAGGCAAAAGCGGCAGAGCTCTGGACAGCTGCGCACCACCTCCACCATGTGGATGTCTGGCCAGGCGGCCTCCGGCGTCACCACCGTGGAGTGGCTGAGGGTGTTGCCTCGCCAGGTCTGCTTCTCCACCAGCGCGGGAATCTCTGAATTCAACGGTTCCACGGCCAGGAGACTCCCGTCGGCGTCGTAGCGGGGGAGATACAGCGACGGCACATACACTCCCGGCACCTTGGCGAGTGTTTGCAGCCGTGTGGCGCGCGGTTCGTTCCTGCACCCCTGCAAGGCATCGATGAAGGCGGGGAGCAGCAGTTCGCCATCGCCGAGCAGCACGGCGTCAAAAAAGGGCGCGAGTGGCTCGGGGTTGGCTGTGAGTACAGGGCCGCCACCGAACACGATCGGGTCGTTGTCCTTGCGTTCCACCGCCCAGATGGGAATCCTTTGGTTGCGCAGCAGCTCCGGGAGCACCGGTCCATCCAGCTCCCAGCTCAGGGAGAGCCCGAACAGATCGCAATGGCG
>CAZJLQ010000065.1:0-7225 GCA_964546675.1 uncultured Synechococcus sp. | reverse complement strand
CAAGTCGGACCGCGTCATCAAGATCGGGGGAGATGAACACGATCGTGCGGCGTTGTTCGCGTTGAAGATCGATCAGAAGATCCTGCATATCGCGACGGATCAGCGGATCCAAGGCGGAGAACGCTTCATCCATCAGAAGAATGGGTGGATCCAAGGCAAGCGCCCGTGCCAGTCCGACCCGCTGGCGCATTCCGCCGGACAGCTCGTTCGGCCGACGCTGGAGGTCTTGCCCCAAACCAACGCGTGTCAGGGCCTGCTCAGCCCGTTGCAATCTCTGCCGTCGAGGCACACCGGCCACTTCAAGGCCAAAGGCTGCGTTCTCGAGAGCTGTCCGTTGGGGGAACAGGGCAAAGGATTGAAAAACCATGGCCATCGTGCTGCGACGCATGGCCAGCAGATCTTGACCACTCAGGGCGTCCAGTCCACGGCCTTCGATCTCAACGGTTCCTGCCGAGGGAGAAATCAGGCCGTTGATCATGCGCAACAGTGTCGATTTCCCTGAACCGGAGAGTCCCATCACTACGAAGATCTCACCGGCGCCAACGGACAGGGACACCTCCCTAACGGCAACACGATTGCCTGGAAGACGACCTAGGGCTTCAAGCTCGGTCTTTGAAGCTTGACGGCGGTTTGTGGGCTGGCGCGATTCAAAGATTTTCCAGAGATTGCGGATCTGGATCAATGCTTCCATCCCGATCTGCATTCAACGCGTTGATCGTACGGGGCACTTGCGTTGAGGCTCGGGTTCCTAACAAAGACATCAGATGTTGTTGATTGTTCTGATCCGTTCCCTTGCAACATATGCGCTAGGAACCTGGCTGGACCCTGTGATCAATTATGTCCATTGCTGACGGTTTTGATTTTCGTTGATAAGGTCCAGTCAAGGCCTGCTTGATGTCAATGATCTTCAGGTTTTATTCGCATCTGTCCCTTGAGTCATGGCTTAGGCCATGTGCAATCAGCTGTGAATCAAGGTAAACATCGGGCCAGATTGCTATGACTTCAATCCAAGACTATTCCTCTTCAACACAAGGGGATGATCAGAATTTCGGTGCTTCGCCCGAGAGTGTTCGTGAAACTGATCACTATCAAGCGGAATACATTGAAGAATTTGCAGACCGTTGGGATCGGTTGATCGATTGGGAGGCCAGGGCTCAGGCCGAAGGAGACTTCTTCATTCGAATTTTGCGGGAGCATGGCGCTCGATCTGTTTTGGACGTTGCGACCGGTACGGGGTTTCATTCCGTCCGCTTGCTGAGAGAAGGGTTTGATGTGGTCAGCGCTGATGGGAATCCCAATATGCTGGCTAGGGCATTTCGAAATGCCCGTAACAGAGATCTGTTGTTGAGGACTGCACAAGCGGATTGGCGTTTTCTGAACCGTGATATTCACGGAACCTTCGATGCAGTGATTTGTCTCGGAAACTCGTTTACGCACCTGTTTAAAGAGCGTGATCGGCGTAAATCGCTTGCGGAATACTATGCGGTGCTAAAGCACAATGGCCTTCTAATTATGGATCATCGAAATTATGATCGACTTTTAGAAGGTGGCGGCGCAGTTCGAAATGGAAAAGGTAATGTTTATTGTGGTGAAGATGTGGAAGTTGCTCCCGAGCATGTGGATGAAGGCTTGGCGCGCTTTCGCTATGCCTTCAGCGATAGCAGTACATACCATTTGAATATGTTCCCCCTGCGTTATGGATATGTGAGGCGTTTGATGTCAGAGGTTGGGTTCCAGAAGATAACTAGTTTTGGAGATTATCAGCGGGATTTCGAGAATCCAGATTTTTATATTCATGTTGCGGAGAAGGAGTACCGCTTCGATGTTGACACCACCATGCATTGAAAAAGGCGGTAACAATGAATTCAACTACCGCAGATACGGTTGCCGCTGATTACTACAACAGCAGAGATGCTGATCAGTTCTATGAGCTGGTTTGGGGTGGACAAGATATTCATATTGGTTTGTATGAAGCTAACGATGAAGATATCGCAATAGCTAGTGAGCGTACTGTTGAAACCCTTTTAAAGCTGGCCACACCTCTTCCAGAAGGTGGTGTTGTCGTGGATCTTGGGTCGGGATATGGCGGTGCTTCCCGTCGGCTCTCTCGTTTGAGTTCAAGGCCAGTCCACGCTGTCAACATCTCCAGTGTTGAAAATCAGCGCCATCAACGCCTCAATCAAGACATCGGCTGCGACAATCAAATCACGGTCCATGATGCCTCCTTTGAAGATGTCCCTCTCGAAGATGAAAGCGCCGACCTGATTTGGAGTCAGGATGCCATTCTCCATGCTGGTGATCGTGCCAAGGTTTTGGCCGAGGTGTCGCGATTGCTGAAGCCCGGTGGTTGCTTTGTTTTTACTGATCCCATGGCTGCCGATGGCATTGCCATGGATCGTCTGCAAGCCATTCTCGATCGGATTCACCTTCCCGATTTGGCATCTCCTGATCGATATCTTTCATGGGGTCAGTCGGTGGGACTGACGAGGGAAATCTGGGATGAACGCACTTCGATGCTGATTCGCCATTACAGCCGCGTTCGTGAAGAGACCAAGCGCCGCCGTGTTGAACTTGAGCAGAGCATTAGTTCCGATTATCTCAATCGCATGGAGATTGGTCTTGGTCACTGGGTTGAAGGCGGTGAGCAAGGGCATCTGAGTTGGGGTTTGATGCGCTTCCGCAAAGCCTCTTGAGTGATCTCAATAGCGGAAGCACTCAACACATGAGGATGCTTCAGTTGGGATTGGAATCCTCATCGGGTTCGGAAGGTTGCAGACTGCGCAGCTGCTCTTCAAGGGCATTCAACTTCTCCTGGAGAGATGCCGTTTCTGTCTGATAGGTATAGGCATTGATCGGTTCTTGGGCTGTAATTTGCGTGGCGTAAACGCGCTGAACACTTAAAACGAAGTTGTAAGACAGTGGATTGCCTATCTTTTCATTAATGAGTTTCTGCACATCTTCGACCTGTTTGTAGGTGGGTTGGCGTGGATCCGTTGCATAAACGACAATATCAATTGTTTTATTTCCACCAGGTTGATCGAGGTTGAGTTTGACGCTTGCAAGATTAGCGCTGAAGGTGATCGTCTTTCGGGTTAGAAATTCAGCGATCATTGATTCGATGTCTTTCTGAAGGCCTTCTCGTTTCAAGCGCTCCTCTTTTTGGAGATGCACTTGCAATGGTGTCCTGATGCTTTGTTTGAGTTGCCTCGAGCCATCCAGTAGAGGAATCAACATCCAGAAGCCAATCGCACATGCACCGATGACAGCGCCTTTGCTGTAACGACTTTTGAGTAAACGCTGCCGTAAGTAAGGCTCAGTGATGGCAAGAACAGCCATCCCTCCCATCAGAATTCCAATCAGGTTGGCTCCGAAGAGCAGCCCTGCTCCCCTGGCATGGATCCAGTCGCTGGACGCAATGAGCAGCCCCATCACGCATACGGGAGGAACGAGAGCCACGGAAATGGCGGTGCCTGCCATCGAGCCCACGGCCGAGGGCCGCAACTTGGCGTAAGTCGCCACGATCCCTGCAACAAGGGCAATGCCGAGGTCAAGGACGGAGGGTTCTGCGCGACTGATGATTTCGGTCTGAAAAAACCCTTGGACCAGCAAGCCCTTGTTGTGGGCACCCAGCCCAAGAATGAGAGCGACTGTTAAACAGATCCCTGCACCGATGGCCAGGGTGCGCAGCGAGCGACCCACAAGTCTCCAGTCCTCCACGAGGATCGCGAAGACAGCGGTTCGTAGGGGGAGGATCCATGGGGCCACAACCATGGCTCCGATGACAACAGCAGTGCTGTTGGCAACAAGCCCCATGGTGGCAATCAAGCTGGCACCGATCGTGAGCACCAGGAACGACTCGTTGAGCCGCGCATCGTCATCAAAGCTGCGGTGCAGCTGATCGAGTTGGCGACTCTTTCGGAGCGGCGTGTCCTGGTTGGCCATCACGAGCGGCGGTGTTTCAGCTGCGTCGCCCCACGATCACAGGGGGTGTGCCACCAGCGTTCCCAGGAAGGGCCGGCACCACTTCCGTCTGTCCATCCCACTTGTCAAGGAACAGCTTGAACAACACCTGGTCATCGAGACTGCGATTCAGGGTTTCGTAGCGGAGGGCTTCCTGTTCGGCAATTTTCACTTCCGTTTGCGCGCGCAACAACTGCTGTTCTGCGATTTGCTTCTGTTCAATAGCAGCTCGGTATTCCTCTGCGATTTGGAGGCCCGTGAGATCCAGACCGCGCACCTCCACATAATCGAACTTGTTCAATTCATCTGCGACGGTGCGTTCCACAAGGGCGGAAATGTCGTTCCACTCCGTGGCAATCGTGACTAGTTCGTACTGGGAAAACACCGACTTCAACGCTTTCAGCAGCGAAGGTTGGATGATGCGTGGATAAATCTCCCTGTCACTGCTGGCGATTGTCCGATAAATCCTGCCAGCTTCATCGGGGCGCACCGCATATTTGATGGTGGCGGTTGCTTCGATGACCTGAAGGTCCTTGGTCAGTGTGGCGAACTCTTCAGGTTTTACCTGGGTGCGGACGTCAAACGGTGAGACGGCCTGCACGAAGGGAATTTTGAGGTTGAGCCCTGGGAGCCTCGAGTTTCCGCTGACTTTGCCAAGGGTGGTGACCACAGCCACCTTGCCGGCAGGAACAATGAAAAGAGCCTGACCAAGCAGCAGAAAGGCCGTCAGGAGGATGGCCACCAAAAACACCAGGCCATTGCCTGGGTCATTGATCGGGCGAGGGGTCTGCATCGACGCTTGATGTGTTCGTCTCCGATGATGTCTGGAACGGCAGCTGATTGCTGACGAGTTGTGGTGGTGGCGCTACACCAATGGGGCGACCCGCATCCCGGATGGTTCTGAAGATCCATCGCACCTGTCCCTGGTTGCAACTGATTCAGGCGATCAGCGTTGCAGTGATCGCCGTAACGCTCGTTAAAGTTGAATTGCGACAGCATCACAACGACAGGATTCGGACACTTTGCGCTGCTTATTGGGGCGCCCCTGATGCCAGCCCAGCAGAAAAGCACGCTTGGGATCAGACGAAGCGACTTGTCGGACTAGCGTCTTTGGACATGTTGAGCTTCTGTCGCTTCTACGGTGATCAGTAGAGCTTTGTTCCCAGCCATCCCGGTGAATGCGCTACCAAGTTCCTGTCAAAGTTCCCCGCTCCGGCAATCCATGGATTGATGGGCTGACCGACGGGTTTCGCTGGGGGGTGGTTCCTGATAATTCCGTTGTTGGTTACACCTTCATTAGTGATACTCGCGAACGACCAGGCGGTGAGTTTGCTGGTTATCCATCCTGGGGTTGGAGTGATTATGAAAGGCGTCTGATGAACGATGCCATGCAGTCAATCTCCAGCGTCTCAGGGATTCAGTTTGTTGATCGTGGAGATGATAATGATGATGAAGTAGAAATTTGGTTTTACAATCTTGATGAGAAATCTTCGGACGGTAGCTTTGGGTTCGCCTATACACCTGGAAGCGATTCTGATGAGGGCCTAGTTGCCTTGAATTGGTCTTTGTATCAGGAACAAGATGGAACGTTCAAGCATGATATTTCGTCGGGCAGTTTTTATGGCATCACTTTTTTGCATGAGTTGTGTCACGCTTTAGGTCTTAAACACCCCCATGATCTGGGTCTCAATGGACAACCCCGTTTTCCAGGATTGAGCCGGCGCTCCAACGAATTTCGTGATGCTGGAGATTTTGGTCAGAACGCGCATCCCTGGACCCAGCTTAGTTATGTGGACAAGGGAGCCAAGAACGGATTGGTTCCGAGTCGGGTTCAGTCGTATGGATTTCTGCAAACCCCGGGTGCGCTGGATACGGCTGCACTGCAATGGCTGTATGGCATCAATGATTCGACAGAATCCGGTGCCAATGTGTATCGACTCCCCACAAAAAATAAAACGGGAATCGGTTGGAAGAGTATCTGGGACACAGGCGGTATTGATCGGATCGATGGTTCAAAAGCGCGTCAGCCCGTGAGGATCGATTTGCGCAATGCTTCTTTGGACCGTTCCGATGATGCAGGGGGATATCCAAGTCGTATGGATGGAATTTTTGGTGGATTCACCATCGCTCATGACTGGGATGGTAAGACTCTTGATCAGCCAGCTGGTCTGTGCGTGATTGAAAATGCCACTGGTGGCCAATCCGATGACATTTTGATTGGGAACAACGTCAGCAATGTTTTAAGAGGTCGTCGTGGCGACGACATCCTCTATTCGGGTGGAGGGGGGCGGAACCGATCCATTGGTGGACGTGGGCAGGATCAGTTCTGGCTTGAAGCGGATGATCAGTCATTGACGATCATCAAGGATTTTTCAAAACGAGATGATCATCTAGTTTTCGATGTGAAACCTGTGGCGATTGACCTGCGAGAGCAAGGTAATCATACGGAAATAGTTTTTGAAGGCTCGGTGATTGCTCAATTGAAGAATCTCACTGGTCTGACTAAAGATGACCACATGATATTTAGCGATTTCGATGCTCTTTAGCCATCGTCCACAGGAATCTCCTCCCGGGCTGCAAGCCGCTTCCCTTCGCATTGTCTGCATTCATACTTATCCAACCCGAAAAAATTCAGGGACAAGGTGCGTCCGCAGGAAGTGCACTGCCGGGTTTCTGCTGGAGGGGATTCGTAGGCCATAGCAGGCAACGTCTCGATGACACACAGCAGGCACTGTCGCACCCCGCTTGCTTCTTGGACGATTGGTTCATGGCATCAATCACTGGCTTTGGTCGATGGGACGGTTTGTCGTTCCACGAAGGCCCGGTTCGTCGGTACAGGGATCAGAATGAGGACTGTGAGGCGAGAGAATCGTGAAATGGCGAAGAATGCAAAACATCAACGGGCTGCCGACCGGTCCAAACAGCGATCAGCACGGGTCATCCCTTTGGATCAGGTGTCTCCTGCTGTTCTGACGGCGAGCAGGGATGTGGCTTATATCTTGGAGCAATTCTGCTTCAGCCCTGAGCCCGAGGATCTTCTTAAGGCTGTACTTGAACGTGCTGAGCATCTTGAACAACAGGCCATGGGAATCACTGTTCTTGAAGATTGAACTTTCACTGGTCAAACCGAAACATCGCTGAGCTCGACGGCCGTCGGCCGGTTTCCACTCCTGGCGTTCTCTTCTCTTGGGCGTCATAATGTAAAAACCATCTTTTCTGTCTCATTCAGAAGAAACGGTCGCGAACCCATACCGGTCCAAGTTGC
>CAZJLQ010000064.1:0-7267 GCA_964546675.1 uncultured Synechococcus sp. | reverse complement strand
GTCTGCCGAAAGACGCCCGATTGCTGGGATCCTCATTGCATTGCGCCGAGCAGGTGTTCCGGATTGGACGGCATGCCATCGGCCTGCAATGCCACCTTGAAATCAGCGGCCCAAACCTGGAGCGATGGATCTCCGAAGATCAGGCGTATGTCGTCAGTGCACTCGGGCCAAATGGACCCGCACAACTAAAAGATGACTGGGTCGCTTTCGGAGAAAGCAACATCCGACAGGGCCAACAACTGCTGATGAACTGCCTGGATGCATTGATCTCGCCAACCCAAGTTCCGTAGCCCAGACAACCAAAGATCACTGTTCAACGGATTGGCGCAGGCCACGATGCGGCATTCCGTAGCAACAACAACCTGGAGGGAACTGGCTGAGTTTTTACATGCATTTGAACTGAAGTTGTCAGGTGTTCACTGACTACAAACCATCAGACGGTTACGACGAATATTTCTCAACAGAACCAGCTTCACCCCGCGACAACTTGGCTCCATTGCTGTGCTCACTCGGGCAGATGGGTCTTGCTGAATTGAACCGCAGTCATGCGTCGGCCAGCAACCTGCTGCGCCGGCTTGGAGCCACGTTTCGCCTCAACGACTCCGGCCTGAACGGTGCTGAACGGATTCTTCCTTTTGATCCATTACCGCGCTTGATCAGTCAAAGCGATTGGATCAATCTCGAGCGGGGATTGATCCAACGGCTCGAAGCCATTGATTGCTTTCTGGCGGACATCTACGCCGACCAGACCATCATCAACGACGGTGTGATCCCACGGGAAGACGTGGAGAGTTCGCAGGGGTGGAGACCACAGATGCAGGGCATTCAGCTTCCTCTGAACCGTTGGTGCCACATCTCTGGCCTGGACCTGATCCGTGATGGCCAGGGCACCTGGCGCGTGCTGGAGGACAACCTGCGCTGTCCGTCAGGGGTGGCCTACTTCCTCGAGAACAGGCGAGTGATGAAACGCCTGTTCCCGACGCTGTTCGCCGGACGCACCGTGCAGCCCATCGACGATTACCCGTCCCATCTGCTCCGCACGCTTCAGGACCTGGCCCCCTGGTCGGACCAGCCACAGGTGGTGCTACTGACTCCCGGAGTCTTCAACAGTGCCTACTTCGAGCACAGTTACCTCGCTCAGCAGATGGGAATTCCCCTCGTGGAAGGACGGGACCTGATCTGTGAAGACGACCGCGTCTGGATGCGCAGCACCAACGGGCTGAAGTCGGTGGATGTGATTTATCGACGCATCGATGACGATTTCCTCGATCCCCTCGTGTTTCGAAACGACTCGATGCTCGGTGTCCCGGGGCTGATCAATGTCTTGGTGAACGGACGGGTTGCAATTGCTAATGCCCCTGGAACAGGGGTGGCAGACGACAAGTTGATCTACGCCCACGTGCCTTCAATGATCCGCTACTACCTCAGCGAGGAGCCGATCATTGAAAACGTTCCGACCTATCTGTGCTCACGGAACGATGACCGCCAATTCGTCCTGGAGAACCTTGAGCATCTGGTCGTTAAATCCGTCGCCGAGGCGGGCGGCTACGGGATGCTGATCGGCCCCCAGGCGAGCCGCTCCGAAATCGCCAGCTTCGATACGAAAATCCGCGACAACCCCCGCAATTTCATTGCGCAACCAACCCTCCAGCTCTCCACTGTTCCCGCTCTCAGCGAAGGAGAGCTTTACCCATGCCATGTCGATCTTCGGCCCTACGTGCTGCGGGGTGCCAGAAACTGGGTCAGTCCCGGAGGACTGACCCGTGTCGCTCTGAAACGGGGCTCCCTGGTGGTGAATTCATCCCAGGGTGGCGGCTGCAAGGACACCTGGGTCGTCAGCGACCAGGGAACGCCGGTCTCGCTGTCCGGAACGGTCCTGTGCTGAGCCGCGTTGCCGATTCCCTGTACTGGATCAACCGGTACCTCGAGCGGGCTGAAAACATCTCACGCTTTCTGGAAGTGAGTGAAGCCATGGCCCTCGACTGCCCTCCTGGCAGCGCAGAACCGTGGCTCACCCTTGTGGAGGTCACCGGTGACCGGCAGCGGTTTGATCAGACCTATCCATCGGGCCATCCAAAGGATGTCATTCGCTTCCTCCTGCTGGACCGATCCAACCCCAACAGCATCGTGAGCTGCATTGCGAGTGCCCGGGAGAACGCTCGCCAAATCCGTGATGTGATGACCACGGAGATGTGGGAACAGATCAACGATCTCCACTGGAGCCTGCAGGAGGGAGAGGCGATCTGGAACGAACCGGACCAGGAACAACTACGGACGATTCGACGCGGTTGTCAGATCTTCTATGGCATTACCGATGTGACGCTCAGCCGAGACCTGAATTGGCTGTTCAGTTTGCTGGGACGATTGATTGAGCGAGCCGACAAGACATCACGGATCCTCGATGTGAAGTATTTCCTGCTTCTCCCGAGTCCGGAAGAGGTGGGTGGCGTCCTGGATGAACTCCAGTGGATTGCCCTGCTGCGCAGCGCGGGTGCCTACCAGATGTATCGCCAAAACAACCAACAGGCGATCAATCCCAGCGCGGTGGCACGTTTTCTTTTGCTGGATCCCAATTTTCCGCGCTCAGTTCGTTACTGCCTGCAGGGGATCAACGACACCCTCCAACAGATCCAGCAACAACCCGTGCAGGGTCCACCTGATGATCTCGAATGCCTACGCGGGCAGTTGTTAGCGCGATGGTGTTTTGTGCGAATCGATGTGCTCATTGAACGTGGATTGCATGAAGCCATTGATCAACTTCAAAAAGATCTCAATCAACTTCACGACCTCATTCACAAGCGTTATTTCACAACAACCGACTTCGGAACCACGCCCAACAACCCCGCATGCGCACTCTCATCGTTCACCGCCTGACGTATGTCTATGACGCACCGGTGAGCCTGGGAGCGCATCGGTTGTGCCTCAAGCCCCGGGGGGTGGGCTTCCAACAGCTGCTCGAGCATCAGCTGTCCGTTTCACCTGAGCCAAGCCAACACCAGGAAGTGCTGGGGGCCAGTGGAGATGAAATCCAACGGCTGAATTTTCTAGGAACCACCAACCGCCTGAGTTTCGAAGCCCGCAGTCGCGTGGAAACCCGCCCCGCTCCCGCTCTGCGGAGTTGCTTGAGCGGAGAGGAACCGACTCTGCCCTTCCCGCAAAGCCGACTGAACCCTGATGTTCAGGGTGCCCTTGGCGGATGGCTGCCGAATGGCCAACACGAACCCTCTGTTATCGACCTCGCGCAAGATGCGCTGATGGGCTGCAACCAGACGGCTTTGTCCTTCCTAGAGCAGCTGATTGAGCTGATTCAGGATCGGGTGAAATACACCCAACGGCACCTGGGACCTGCCTGGCCAGCGGGCCGAACCTTGCGGGAACGGATCGGCTCCTGTCGTGACCTGAGCATGGTGATGGTGGCCTGTTGCCGGTGTGTTGGCCTGCCGGCGCGCTTTGTCAGTGGGTACCAACTCTCGGATCCAGCTCCTGAGCGCTACGAACTCCATGCCTGGACTGAGATTTATCTGCCAGGAGCTGGATGGCGCGGTTTCGACCCAAGCGCCGGTGGCGAAGTCGGCGATCGATATGTGGTGCTAGCGAGCTCGGCGACTCCGGAGCTCACGGCTGCGGTTAGCGGAACATTCTCCGGACCCCACGGGACAAAGAGCCAATTGGATTGGTCAATCGAAGCCGACATCGAAGTCGAAGCATCAAGCCCTAGGGGAACGCTGATTCAACTCAGCCACCATGAAGGTTGAGCCTATGGGGATCAAGCAGCCTGCAGAAGCGGGGCCGGAACAGCAACCTGAACATCAGCCTCAGACGTTTCAGTCCAGACAGCGATGGCAGATTTCAATGCTGGAATGCGAGCACTGTTGTAAACCCGGAATTCATTCTCCAATGAAATTAGAGGCTGGCGTTTGGCCTGGTTGATCACAACAGATCCTTGAGAATCTGAAATCGAGCGATGAAAAGTACCAGGCGGAATCCTGAGAATATCCCCACCACTTTCAAGCCGTACAACATGCACAGGATCCTTCCAGTTGATATTGACTAGAAAAAAAGTGCGCCCCCCACTGGCAGCGAGCAAATTATCCTCTTGATGTGGGTGCAGGTAAAATTGCCAGGCACCAGTTCGTTCATCGTTGGGAGGACTGACTGCAGGACCCGTATGAACAACAAGGTCCCTGGCATTCGAAGCATTGACCGTGATGTCAAAGAAACGAACAGACGGGGTGTCGCGGAAACGCCTGCATGGCAAACGTTCGAACATCGATTTCGAGCCCGTGGGCTTTAGATCAACTCTGTCTAAAAGTGTTGAGCAGATTGCACGGTTGTCGTTGCAACCCTTTGATTGAATTTTCCGGTCAATGTGATCCGTTCACCAAAGCGGCACACCCAAGCGATCTGACTACCGTTGCTGCTCTGGACCACAAACGCACGGCCCATGGCCCTGAACCGTCGATCGTTTGTGCTGGGGACAAGCCTTACCTTGCTCGGCCTAACGGGCAATGCCAGATCGGTGCTGTCTGACAGCACGGAAACGCCCCGATCGTGTCGTCCCGATGACCCACTGTCGGCTCTCCAAGCGGGCAATGAACGCTTTATGGAAGCCTGGCAGCGCCAAAACCGGGCCGAAACGAGAGCCGAGCGCGCTGCCGCCATGGCCAACCTATGGCGGGAAAATTGCTTTCTGTCAGCTGACGTGATCAGTCGAGGACAGGCCCCCTGGGCGACGATCCTCACCTGTGCCGACTCCCGCGTCGCCCCTGAATGGATCTTCGATGCGGCACCCAGCGACCTCTTTGTTATCCGCAGTGCTGGCAACACCGCCTTCGATGAGGCGATCGCATCCATGGAATACAGCGTTTCGATCCTGGAGTGCCCACTGATCATGGTGATGGGCCACAGCTCCTGCGGGGCCATCGAGGCGGCCCGGCGTCATGAACCCCTTACGCCACTGCTTGAACAATTGGTGGAGCCAATCCGAGACACCCTCAAACCCGAGCACAGCCTGATGGAATCCATCCAGGACAACGCTCGCCAGACAGCCAGTCAGCTGACGCAGCGCAGCGAACTCCTGGCCATGGCCCACAGCAGCGGTCGCCTAAGCATCGTGAGTAGCTATTTCGACATCTCCAGCGGAGGGGTGAATCTGCTCTGAACCATGGCGCCAACCCGCTACCCGCCCAGATAGGCCATTTCCGGACGGGAGCCTTGATGGCCCTTCGCTTGACCCCTTTCCTCGCTGTAACGGTCGCTGCGGTACTCCCACAGGCCACGCAGCACGTCCCGTAAACCAACGCGATCAACCGCTGGCATCAACCAGGGCCGCAGGTCCGTTCCCTCAGCGGCGAACAAGCAGGTGTAGGCCATGCCATCCGCCGTGACCCGCAAACGATTGCAATCCCCACAGAACGGTTGGGTGATCGAAGCGATCACACCCACCACACCTCCCTGGTCGCGGTACCGCCAGCGAGACGATGTGCTGCCGGCAGCGCGAGGGAGCGGTTCAAGCGGCCAATGGCTTCCGATCAGGCGCAGCATTTCAGCGGCAGGCATCACCTGCTCCGCCCCCCAGCCGTTGCGCTGCCCAACATCCATGTACTCGATCAACCGCAGTTCAACACCGAGCTCACGGGCCAAGGCGGCCAAGGGAACCACCTGGTCGTCATTGACATCTCTCTGGATCACGCTGTTGAGCTTGAGCTGACCCCGCAAGGGATCAAAACCGGCGGCCCGTGCACTGTTCAAACCGGAGAGCACCTGTTCAAACACCCGCGCTCCTGACCCCGGCCGCCCAGCCATCCGACCGACGCTCTCAGCATGAACTCCATCGAGACTGATGGTGATCCGATCCAGACCCAGACCCCGGAGCTGCCCAGCACGTGCCTGTGAAAGCAACATCCCATTGCTGGTCAATGCCACGTCGCGAAGGAGGCTGAGGGGATCCTCTGGATCGGCTCTGCCGGCCGCAACCGCTTGGAGCAAAGGCTCCAAGCGATCACTGAGCAACGGCTCTCCACCGGTGAGTCGCAAGGAGCGGGCGCCCAGTTCACAGGCTCCCCGTATCACAGCCAACTGAGCGGACAGCGTGAGACGAGCATCGCTTTCAGCGTTCGTCGGACAGCAATAGGTGCAGGACAAATTGCATCGCGCTGTCAATGACAGGCGCAGAACCCCCAGGGAGCGATCCAACCGATCCAAAGGAGGAACAAGCGTCGTCATCGATCCAACCCGGCCAAATCCTGCGGGCGATTGGCATTCAGCAGGGCCGGAGCGGGCAAGGCAATCAAACGGTGCGGCACACCGTTCAACCAGTGCTGCCACCGTCGATCCCCTTGATCGAGCTGCGCGAGCAAGGCCGGCTGGTAGGGCTTCCCTGAAGGGTAAATGCCCAGCAACGGTTGACACCGCGTTCCATCGTGAGCAACGGCAGCACAGCTGGAATCGGTCGCCCAGGCGTCCAGCAACCGCTGAAGCACTGCAACAGTCAGACAGGGCATATCCACCGGAAGAACAAACAGGGGCTGCCCGGGGCCCTCCGCCAGAACCCGGGCAAAAGCCTGCAACGGCCCCTGCCAAGGCCTGTCTTCCTCCACGAAAGACACGTTCAACCGCCCCGCGACAAGTCGTCCATGGGCTGGATGGCCACTCAGCACCATGACCGGCAGGGACAAGGAGAGCAATTGATCGACAAGAGCGGTCAACCAGACACCGCCTCTCGGATGCAGCAACTGCGCTTTGTCCGAACCCATCCGCCGGCTCTGACCTCCACACAGAATGCAGGCGCGAAGGGTCCTGAACTGACTCAACGCTGAATCAATCAATTGACCCGATTCTTTCAAATCCAGAAAAAGTAAAAATGGATACACATTCAAGACCCGGGAAAAGCCATCAAAAAAAGTGGATAATCGATGGTTCATTGCGAACCAAAAAAGGACTTTTCGTAGCGAATCGCACGAAGTGATGCTCAGCTGACTTGTTTAATTAGCTCCAGTGGACGGATTTATTGAGCCGTCTAGTCAAACCTCGAATGCTGCTTTTTTGAAATTCGAGGCCCATTTTTTCCCTTTTTCATGCTTGGCGACCTCTGGTCTTTCCAGGGGAGATATCGAACTCTTCATCTCACCTGGATTGCCTTTTTCCTGACGTTCGTCGTCTGGTTCAACCTGGCTCCACTGGCCACCACCGTAAAAGCGGACCTCGGATTGACCGTCGGTCAGATCCGTACCGTGCAGGAATTCAAGTTCGACGCGTGCCGAGCCGG
>CAZJLQ010000063.1:0-7418 GCA_964546675.1 uncultured Synechococcus sp. | reverse complement strand
CAGCCTCCGGTGGTGCCTGCATCATCAGCGGAGAGAGGTCGTGGCGGAGAGGCGCTGATGGTGAAACCTCATTTGAACAACCTCCACATCCGAACCACGTGCAGAGGGACCGCACCAAAGCTGATCATGAACAACGGCGATCACGAGGCCAACAGAAACGGGCGGTTACAGGTGCCCGGCAGGTGTTTTCACTGATCGACACCCAACCTGTCGTGATCTATGAAGAAAACAACGGCAGAGATTTGCAATGGCAAAGGAGAAGAAGATCAACTCCGCGGGTCGACAAGAAGAGCTGATCACCAGCCTGATCGGCCTCGCAGCGATCCTCGTAGCAACAGGGATCTGGTGGAGTCTGGCGCCCCAGTGGCTCACAAGCACCTGGCAGACCTTCTAAGTCGGAATGAGCCTCGACAACGAGCCATCCATTTGAGTCAGACAAGACAACATCCTGGTTGAACCAATCACCCCGTGAATGCGTGGTGGTTCAACAAGCTTTTCAACGCTGGCATGGCAAGCAGCGTCTCTGGGGTGAACGGAACACCCCAGACGTTGGGATTGTGGACATCCATCACTGAACCTGAACCAAAGCCAGGAACCTTTACCGATCAGGAATCGATGCTTCCGCACGGAGCAGGCACCAGGCCTCAAGCTCGGTTGGCTGGCCACACTTCGGACAATTTCTACCCCTGGCCTGAACCTGGGCGAAGGGAATCCAACGGGAATTGTCACGCCCCTCAAAGCCGCAATGCCGACAGTGAATGCGGTATTCAGCCATGGCTCAGGACGGCGAAGCTTCCTGACGTTTCACGGCGTCATGGGCCTGACGAAGGCCATGCACCATGAAGCAATAGGAGGCGTTGCAGACCAGATAACGACCGTTGCCGACCGCATCAATGCTGGAACCTCTGGACGTTGCATAAATTCTGCTTCTGAATGCCATGCCCACTCCGTGATGATTTCCTCACTCTTGTGGCCTGGCAGCACGAATGCAATCGGTGTTAAGGCGCATTGTTTTTCCTGCTGAAACGAATAAGCCTCACCCTGGACGACTGCCTGAAGCAACTGACCAATCAGAACGTCCCACCACGCCAAGGTAACCATCAAGGCTGCCCACAAAACAAAGACATTTAAAAAAGAAGTGAAGCCATCCAATAAGGAACAGCTTCACCTCTTCAATCAGGCTTAAATCAAGAGGCTTGATTGCCAGAGGAGTAGAGCACCCTTGACAACGAAATAAACATATCCAACAAGCCATTAACGCGAGACGTCAGTAATCATGATTCCGCTTGAGCGGCGTATCCCGGTAGGGCTGCATGCCAATCGGAGGTGGAACATGGCGTTTTTCTTCCACATCCACGGCACCCATGGCATGGGCAAAAGCGTCACCGAACCATTTGAACAGAGCTTTCATTGTTCCTCCTGTGGTCTTACCTCAGTCCTACTGCTGAACACAGCATCTGTAACTAGGTACTTAACCACAACCAGACACTGAACCACGGCATCAAGGAGCAGTGAAGCTGTCCCCAAATAGGGGTAGAAGCATCATGCTGACCAAGCCAACATGAAGCCTGACAGACACATCCAACATGAAGCTTGAGCTTGCCAATGCACAACCGATGGGAAGTCTGATTGTTGAGGGAAACCATCAACCATTCCGTGCCCTTGCATGCGCTTTACGACCGTCCCAGGTGCGCATCGGACGCCGTTAATTGCGCCACATCAGATCGACACACCCACCACCATCTCGGCTTGGTTCACGACAACAGAACAGACCGACACTGAGCCGAATGATGGATGCAGGCATCACACCCTGATTTCAAAGCACCTCGCTGTCCCCGAATGGGGGTAGTGGCCGAAAGGACCTTTGAATTTAGATCGCTCCAGTGTTTTCAATCTCCATGCAGAACATCGAAGCGCACATCGCTAAGGACCGTGAAGAGCTGGCGAAAGCCGAGGCATCAGGAGACCAGGCCAAAGTTCGCCACTACAGCAGCGAGCTGGAAGCACTGGAGACCTACCGCAGCCAACACCCAGAGGAACACAAGGACCCCACCTCACTGGAGGTGCACTGCGATATGAACCCCGGGGCACCAGAGTGCCTCGTCTATGACGACTGATAACGGGATCCGCCGATCGCCTGCAGCCTCTGGCGAGGATGTGGAAAGGGACGGGAAGCAGCATCGATCTGACGCCGTACCTTCAAGGCCAGACAAGATCCGGCGGTGAAGAGCCTCTCCTCTCGGTGGCCTTCACCGGACGGATTGCCCTGGCCATGAAAGGCCGGTTTTTCCTGAGATGCTTCTGCGAAAGTTTCAGCGAAAACACACGCATTGGCTGTGCCGTCACTGATGAACAATCCTGTCTGAACTACATCCAGGCAAACCGCTTCGACTTGCTTCTCTGCACGGATTTGCTCGAGAAGGGAAATGGATTCGAACTGGCCCGCAAAGCACGAAAGCATCAATCTGACCTCAAAGTGGTGATGCTTGCCCTGAGCGATGCCATTCCCGTTGAGCACAGCAATGCACCCTGGCTGGAGGCTGTCGTTGCAGAAGCCGACATCATTGAGGATCGCAAACCTCTTGAAGCTGCAGTGATGGCAGTGATGGGCAATCACTCCTATCGAAGCCCATCCTTGCGATCGGACGAGCTGCCCTACCTGAGCTGCCCGCGATTGACGCCAAGGGAATATGAAGTTCTCGATCGCCTGGCCCGTGGCATGTCTGACAAAGAGATTTCAGAAGATCTAGTAGTGAGTGAACAAACTGCACGCACTTACACCAAACGATTGCTGCGGACACTGGAGGTCAACAATCGCGTTCAGGCGGTCTTGAAGGGCATGCGTTGCGGCATGGTTCAGATTTAAACAGCAACAACAGACGCATGGGCTGGTGTTGAGCAAGGAGAAATCCCGAAAAGGGATTTTTCAAGAAAGTCACCGCCAGAAACATTCCCGTCATAAATATTCCCGCCAAAAACAAATCAATTGGTTGATCTGTTTAGCAATCTCAAGCAAAACTGCAATCGAGTCAATATTACCAGGAGAGACAATTTAACAATCAACAGGAGCTTGTTGGGTAAAGATGATATCGGGATGGCCTGGTTCAAGATGGGTTGTCATGCATGCCACGACGCAGGTGCCATCCTCGTCATCACACTCAACCAGGCAAGCCTGATAGCTGCTGACAAGGTCCCAGAGCTCTTCAATCGATTGACAATCAAAGACATTTTTGAGTTGTTGCATTTTTCCATCGCCAGTGGGAAAGGCTTACAACGGAAAGATTGTTTCCGGCAAGATTGCAGTAAACATCGGTTAAGTACCTAGGTATTAACGCAGTAGGCGTGAATGCAGCAGGCATCAATGCAGATCAGGCCCGGTTCCTACCGATCACTCGCTCTGGCGCCAAGCCCAAGCAGTCAGCATCAAGCTGGGAGAACAAGATCGAGAGAATCAGCAGTAACGCCGATCCAGCTGACACATCTTTTGGTTGGCAAACCACGCTTGCCAGGTTGGCTCCGGCTGCCTGTACAGAAACTTCAATGGCCAGAGCGTGAGATCAAGAGCAATTTTGAAAACAACCCTTTGAAGCCAAGACGACAAACGCAACAGGAGTTCAGCCACCGGGACATGACAGCTGAGCTCAGGTTGCATCAAACCGGACCCAACAGCATCAGCAAAACCTCTTATCAACAGGGCCATTGTTTGGATCCAGCCACACCATCAAGCCATAACGGCGCATGCATCGGCATGACACCGCTTGGCCGGAGCTCAACTCGAATGATCTTGACGAACTCGCTTCACCGCCAGGCCTGCTTCGGTGGAGGTAACAGCAGCCAGGAGCAACAAACCAACCAAGCCGATCAACTGATTTTGAGCTTCTGCAGCTGGATCAGCGCCCTGAGCCAGAAAAGCGCCTGCAGCAAACCAGGCAACAGCAACGCCTGACGTCAGCCAGTAGGCGCGCCAGCGTCGCTGGTAGAGATAGCCAGCACCTAGGCCCGGCACCACGTTCAAAACCACGGCCACCCAACCCGCGGAAACAGACAGAACGTCATCTCGACTGGGTTGAGGCATCGGTCAGCAGCAGTGGCCTGCATCCTGACGAATTGGCTTTGAAAGTGACTTTGTCTGAAGAGAACTGACCATGCAGCCATTGCAGCCATGGAAGCCATTGCAGCCCACCCGCTCAGCTGGAAACCGTCGGGTTCAAGGGTGATTCAGCGAGGTTCGCCGTTATAGATCTCTTCAACCACAGTTCGACCATCACTGGAGATCAGGATTTCCGTTTCCACCAGAGGTGGGCGACCGTATTCCTGCCAACCGGGTTGACCACCATTGAAGACAAACAGAAAACCGTCAGCCGTGCTTTTCAGGCAAGAACCACCCCCATCTGCTGTGGCATACATACACTTTGCAGCGCGGTAATTGTTCAATCCACCATTGATGCGCTCGGCGCGGATCCGGGCTGTATTCACAGCCCTCACGTTCGCGTTTGAGACCTGCGCCATCGCAGCCGGCAACACAGTCAGACAGGCCAGTGAAAAACCAGCCAGGCTGGTAAGCGAGAGAGATGTTCTGGGCATTCCAGATTTGTCTGCTGATGCACGACTAGCCAGATTCGGACAATCTGATCATTGGGCACCACTGAAGGCGTTCAATCCGGATCAAATCCAACGCAACAAACCGCAAGCACTGCGCCCTTTCACAGCAGCGAAGAGATGGCAAGTCGGCTTTTGATCAAGCTCCTCAAGAAACGGCTGCCCCTCTGAGCGCCCCTGAATGAACGCCAAACATCTCACCCCAAACCCAGGGCACATTGCTCGGTCCTGAGGCTGCAACCACAACAGCCTTGCGAGGCTGGAACAGACTTGCGCCTCCAAACTCCTTCACAAATGAAACGCATTTCAATTCAACCCCAACTTTTTAAGTCGAAGACGCGCCCAAAAAATCAATGAGCAACCAGCGGAAAAGAACATGCACCGATCAAAGATGAGACGATGCAGCCATATCAATGAAGTCACCAGAGCACCGGGCTTTCATCTAAATCAGCCGAATGGCCATAACCCGCTCTTGCCATTGGTTCAGATCGTTGGCGGGTGGAGTCAATCTCACGCCAGACCCGTTCCTCGACGCACAGATCGGGTCCCGACCGGAAACCGCAATCAGCGCCTGGCAGGAGCCCGAGACGATTGATTCGTGGCAGCAATCCAACGCGTTGAAGGCAACTGGAGCTGACGATTGGCCCATTCCTGCGCCAGCGCCTCCAGCAGCGTTGAGCGGTCACCGAACAGACGAATCACGACAGGACTGGTTGAGAACAGATCTCAACAAAGCATGGCCGCCAACTTTATGCAAGTGATTCTCAATAGCGGTTACAAAGGGGCATCGGCGCTCCGCCTGCCCTGTTCACAGCCTCCCTCACATGGGGGATGTGGAATCGAATGAGCGTTGCCTGAATGGATGAAGAGAATGTGCTGTGCCATGCCGTCGGCCTACGACCTGATTCTTGAGCAGGACAACGGCCTGGTCACCCAAACGGTGCTAGTGGGGGACGCTCCCGAAGCCTGGCGGCTTGGCAGAAAGCTCTACCCGGATCAACTCCGTGGCGTTGTCTGCCGCGACGTCAACCAAACATCCTTTGAAGAGGAGCGCTAAAACCCGGACAGGGTGAGCTGCTTCATGGAGCTAAGGCTCGATTCCCATCCCAACAGGGAGGCGATACTGCAGGCACGGCGACTGTTGCATCGGCGTCGACTCGTGGTTGTTTTCGGAGACCGACTGACCCTCTGTTCGTTCTGCCTTGCCGAACCGATCCATTCCAGCCTCGTAGGCGCGGCAACAACGGAAGAGGAAGGGTTGGATCTGGTGCGCCGCACAGCACCGGACCTCTTGATCTGCAGCTCCGATCTGGAAACGGGCTACGGCATCAACCTGTTGAAGAGAGTGAGAGCAGAGCTCCCCAGCTGTCAGCTTCTGATCGTGCTGGTGCGGGAAACAGAGGCTGTTGTCTGTGAAGCGATGCAGGCCTATGCAGACGGGGTGATCTTCAAATCCAGCCTGGGCACAGGGCGAGGTGATCTGATCTCCGCACTTCACACCATTGCTGACGGTGGTGTGTATTACCCGGAGGAGATCCGTCGCTTAGCTGCAGCTTCGAGGCTGAGTCCAACCCTGCCGCCTCTGATCGAAGAACTGACACCGCGTGAACTTGAAGTGGTCACAGCAGTGGCCCGCGGCCTGAAGAACAATGCCATCGCCCAACAACTCGGTGTGTCGATGGAAACAGTCAAGACCCATGTTGGGAACGCCATGGACAAACTGAATGCACGAGACCGAACCCAGATGGCGGTGACGGCGTTGCTCCACGGTCTGATTAACCCAGTCGCGGACGAATCAGACCGTGGAGAACTGATTGGCTCCTGAATAACATCAACCAGCTTGAGCCAATTGAAGCTGCAGTCGTCTAATGATCATGTTCAACACCAGGGACAATCGCAAGAAATGCCCCGATGAACAGGCAAGATTGCATCAACACCCCTGGCGTTAAGAACCATCCAAAACCAATCAATAAAAACAACAATCCAGCGTCAAAGTCCGGCGCAGGGTTGAATATCTATCACAAGTTTGTCTTATCACTTGAAATTTCTAGAACAAGATTGAGGGTTGCAACCCCGTGGTTTGATCATGAACGCAGTGAGGTGCATCTGACCAACACAACAGCAACAGCCCAACCAGTCCCGCCCAATTTGATGAAAAAGCCTTGATGTCTGCAAGACAACAGGCGCATCAATGGATCTGTGTTGCTGCTGCAGGCGTCAAAGCAGCCAGGCTCAAAGCTGATTGTTGCGCCAGTGAGATGTTATGTCGACCCTTGGATGAAACACAGAAGCACGATGGATCAGCATTCAGAGACCGGTGATTTTCTGCAGTTCCTAATCGGTGGCTGCCTTTTTGGTTCTGGTGGATTTCTCCTGGCTAACCAAGTGATGGTTCGATCCAGTTGGAGCCATACAGGAGGTGGACTATTCGGTGGGGGCTTCGCTCTGCCATGGGGAACTCCAGGCATGGGCCTGCTGATGATCCCCCTTGGAATTGGCGTTTGCATGCTTTTTGCAGGCCGTTACAGGCGCTGGGCCAATGTGCTTGTCTGGGCATCACTGGCAGCTCTTCTGGTAGGGGTCCTGAACAGTGTCCGCATCACCTTCAGACCCACAACCCTTTGGCAACTGGGGGTTTACATCATGATGATCGCCGCCGGCGGAGGGCTGATGTTTCGTGGCATGAGATCCATGGATCACGATGGTCGCTCCTTCCGGCAAACGGAAGTTGAAACGGGAAATGGCGATGCTGAGCTTCGCCGGCAGATCGCGGAACTCAAGGAACGATTGGATCGACGCGAACGCCAATGATTCCCCGT
>CAZJLQ010000062.1:0-7421 GCA_964546675.1 uncultured Synechococcus sp. | reverse complement strand
AATCAGTCCGGAAACCGAGCAGGGCAGCAGCAGATCGAGATCCAGATCCCACCAGGGTGCATCGGGCTGAATCGGCGTGGCACCTGGGATGGCCGCACGCCGGGGATCCAGATCGATGCAGAACACGGTCCAGCCGTGGTCGAGCAGGGTTCTGGCCACGCTGCCGCCAACGGCACCGCAGCCATGGACCAGCGCCCGGCCTGGGTCCACTGCATTCAGCTCTCCCCCCAAAACGGCTTCCGCTGCACCAATCGTTCCGTGGGCGGTGGCAGCGCTGGCATCGACCGGACTCCCCACTGCAGCCAGCACGTGGGGCGTGAGCGCCATCAGGCGCTCCATGTCCTCAAGGTTGGTGTTGAGGTCGCAGCCTGTGATCATCGTCCCGTCAAGGGAATGCAACAGGTCTGCCGTCACATTGATCAGTTCCTCTTTAACGGCGTTTGGCTCGGGGGCTCGGGCCACGATCTTGCCGCCGGCAAAGCCTGTGCCGTACAGGTCATGTTTGTTGGTCATCAGCCCGGCCAGGCGTTTGCCATCGGCGAGGCAGACCGCATCATCCGCATAGTTGAGGAGGCGCAGGCCCCCATTGGCGGGTCGTTGCACGTCCGTGACTTCAGCCACCACGAACACCGACAGGTGATCCGAGATGTGTTCGGCCAACACGGACACGTTGGATCGCTCTTGCGTGGAGGCGCGCATCAGGCCACGCGCTCCATCATCTGGTGGTGTTCGACGTAGTCGAGGCTCCACTGCTCCGGTTCGGCAGCAATGCGCTGTTGAAGGCGTTTGTACAGCTCATCGGCGACCTCCTCCCCGCCTGCAGAAGCAAAACTGTGCCGGCTCCAGCTGCGAATCGTGGCCATCAACCCTGAAGCGAAGGTTGCTGTGTCGCGGTCGTTGTTCCAACGGCGGCGGTACGGGCACTTCACGTACACCGTGCGCTCATCGACCAGCCGCAGGCCGTTGCGATAGGGCTCCGAACCGCTGTCCATGAGCGGAGCGGTGAATTCTTCGGGGGATTTGTAGAAGTTGAGGATCGTTCCCTTCTGGTATTCGGCCTCGCTAACCAGGCCTTCGGTCATCAGGTCGTGCCAGATCTGATGCAGCTGATCGAAGACATGGCGGGTTTCACCGCCGTTGTTGCCGAGGTAAAGGCCCTTGCTGTCGCGGGAGAGATTCACCGTCAGCAGCCGTCCACCCACCTTCAGCTCGCGACTGCGCAGCGCAAGGATCCGGGTCCAGTCGTTGAGGGCCTGGGCTCTGAATCGCTCGAGGGCATCAGCGTCATTTGAGGCCAGCACATGCACATGGCCGTTCAGAGGGCCTGGGGATTGACTCAACCAGTGCATCGCTGTGGCGGAGAAGCCGAAACTCACCGTCTCGGGTGCAACGGTTGGCTCGTAGAAACTCCGCGCGCTGATCAGGACCGTTGGCGCCGCTTGCCCTGGGATTTGAAGCGCCAGGTTGCTTGCCAGGGCAGCGTTGTCGTTGCTTGGCAGGTCGTTGCCGATCAACGTGAGGTGGGCTTTGGGCTGACGGGCGTGCAGGCGATCCAGCAGGCGCGTCCACAGGTTGACTGCGGTCCCCCCGTCTGCTGCTCCGTAGTCAATGAGCACGTGGTTGGACTGATCGTCCAGGTGGTCCACACAGGTCAGGGCCCAATCCGAAGCAGCTTCAATACAAAGTTGAGCGCCTTCGGTCTGCGCGCTGTAACCAGTGGTCATGGCGATTGCCATCGACCTCGTCAGCGAGAGCTGACAATGTAACGAATTGTTATGCGAGTGGTTGGCTGGTCGCCCCCGGCTCGGCTTGGTGGCAGTCCGGCCTAGGTCCTGGCGAGAAGCCTCTCCAGTTCTGGTTGCAGCAGGGCAAAGGCCCGTCCGCGATGCCCGTGATGCTTCTTCTCGTTGGGCGTCATCTCCGCAAATGTGCGACCTGTTCCTGTGACTTCGAATACCGGGTCGTAGCCGAAACCGTCGTCGCCACGCGGTTCGCAGGCGATCGAGCCCTCGCAGCGACCCTCTACTTCCAGAAGCAGTTCGCCATCGGGTGCGGCAATACAAAGGGCTGCGCAGAAATGGGCTGAACGATCCGCAACGCCGTTCAAGGCGTTCAGCAATTTGGCGATTCGTTCCTGATCGGTGGGGGCGTAGCGGGCTGAATGCACTCCCGGTGCTCCGGCAAGAGCCTCAACGCTCAACCCCGAGTCATCGGCCAGGGCCCAAGCACCGGTCAGACCGGCCACGACCTTGGCCTTGATGCGGGCGTTGTCGCGAAACGTGCTCCCCGTCTCTTCAACGTCCAAACCGTCCGGTTGGGCTTCCACCTGGATCGGGAGTCCGTTGAGCAGTTGTTTGAACTCCCGAATCTTCCCCTGGTTGCCGCTGGCAATCACCAGCCGGCGCTCGCCTCCGCTCATGCCGCCTCCGCGATCGACCGGGCCCAGGCCAGCACGGTTGCGACACGCTCGGCATCGGGGGCTTCGCAGTAGAGCCGCAGCAGTGGTTCCGTCCCCGAAAAGCGGAGCATCAACCAGTGGCTCGGTCCGAGGCGCAGCTTCACCCCATCGGTGGTGATCACCTCGTTCACGGCAACGCCGGCCACTTCGCGTGGCGGGGTTTCGGCCAGCAGCGTTTCCAGGCGTCGTCTGGCCTCCATGCTCGCCAGTCGAAGGTCCAGCCGGTCGTAATGGCTGCTTCCCCCATGCTTGCTCTGAAGCGTGTCGAGCCGGGCCCCAAGCGGTTCACCACCCTCCACCAGAGCCTCCAGCACCAGCATTGCCGCGAACAAAGCATCGCGTTCTGGCAGGTGCATGCCGAAGCCGACGCCTCCGGACTCCTCACCGCCAATCAACACTCCACCCGCGAGCATCTCAGCGGCGATGTACTTGAAACCCACAGCGAGTTCCAGGACCTGACGGCCCTGTCCCTCCGCCACCAGTCGCATCAGATCCGATCCGCTCACGGTTTTGACCACCGAGCCCGGCAGTGCCCGTGCCCGCGCCAGGTGATCGATCAGCAGAGGCATCAGCAGCTGTGTGCTGCAGAAGCGGCCGGTCTCATCCACCGCCGCAATGCGATCGCCATCCCCATCGAACACCAAGCCGACCGCAGGGGTGCCGGCAGCGGTGGAGGCTTGCACCTCGGCGATCAACTGCTGCAGATAGGGCGCTAAGGGTTCAGGGGGGTGCCCCCCAAACAGCGGATCGCGCTCGCTGCGGATTTCCTTCACCACATCGGCGCCGTCCGTTCCCAGCAGTTCCGGGACGCATCCCGCTGCGGAGCCGTGCATCGGGTCGACGATCACTTTGAGGTTCGTTCGCTTCAGGCCCTGCACCAGGGCCTTCAGGTCAAGCTTGCGGCGCAGACCTTCCAGATGTTCGGCGCGTCCGTCAAAGCGGTGTGTGGTCGCCTGGATCGGCGTGGTGATCCCTCCGGCGGCCAAGCGTCGCTCCACCGCAGCGGTGAAGTCCCCTTCCACGGAC
The DNA here is from genome assembly GCA_964546675.1 of uncultured Synechococcus sp. Lineage (GTDB taxonomy): Bacteria > Cyanobacteriota > Cyanobacteriia > PCC-6307 > Cyanobiaceae > Parasynechococcus. The sequence goes on along the minus strand of CAZJLQ010000062.1, from coordinate 3,937 downwards.
CCTCCGAAGGGACCTTTGATCTTGAGGCCAAGCCATTCGGGAGGGTTGTGACTCGCGGTGATGACCAGCGCACCGAGAGCCTTGCGTTCAACGACGGCCCAGCTGCAGGCAGGGGTTGGAACGGCCGTTTCCGTGAGGAGCGGTTCGAGGTCACATCCATGAACGGCTGCTGCGATCGCTTCGGCAAGCTCGGGCGCCAGAAACCTGCGGTCGTAGCCGATCACCACTGTGCGGCTGTTCAGATCATCAGGGGCGCGAAAGGCGAGTTCCTGTGCTGCTGCCGCTGCGACCGGCAGCAGGCGCTCAACAGTGATGTCGACGCCAAGAACACCGCGCCAGCCGTCCGTGCCGAATTGGATCGGTGCTGGGCCCAGGGGCAGAGGGGCCGAGGACATGGGTTTGCTTGCAGTGTTCTGGATTTAGCAGGCGGTCGCCGTAGGGTCGCCCCATGGGTGACACCCCGCCTGCCGCCAACGGTCTTAACGACCGCTTGCTTCGCAGCTGGTTGCGCTGCCGCCGCAAGGCTTGGCTGGATCGCCATGCCGATCCTGATCTGAAGCAGTGGACCGCCCATCGCAACCTTCAGCTCGATGCTCAGCAACGCTGTTTTTCAACCCTGCTCGGCGAACCGCCCGGGCATGGGGAGCAGGCTTGCCAAAGGGGAGATCTGGGCGTTGTTGGCCTGCGTCTTAAAGGCCGCGGCGCCGATGGTTCGGTGTTGCAGGCTCACCCGCCGCTGCTGATGCGGGTCAAGGGGCAAAGCCGATGGGGAGCCTTTGCCTATCAGCCCGTGCTGGCCCGTCAGGGCAGGCGCCTGACCCGCGAACATCAGATCCCCTTGGCACTGATGGCTGATCTTCTCGGTCAGGAGCAGCAGGCTCCCGTCACGGCGATGCTCGTCGTTGGTGCGGGGCAGAGGCGGCTGGAACGCCATCGGGTCGGCTACTCCTCGGGGCTCCGTCGCCAGCTCGCTGAAGCCCTGCGGAAGCTGAGTCAGGATCTGGAGCGGTCAACCCCGCCTGTTCTTGCCGCCGACCGCCGCAAATGTTCGCTGTGTTGCTGGCGTCTGCTCTGCGGAAGACAGGCCTCAAAGGATGGCCATCTCAGTGAAGTGAGCGGGATCGGCGCCAAACGTCGGGAGATGCTTCACGAACTCGGCATTCACGGTCTGAACGAACTGGCCCAGGCCGACCCTGAACAGCTTGCGCTTCAGATGGAACGCTTCGGGGATCAGCACGGGGAGGCGGCGCGCTCGCTTGTGGCGCAGGCCCGCGTACAGCGCGATGGGCAACCGGAGCGGCTGGATCCGAAGGCTGCGCTACCGGAACTGGTGGCTGCCCCGGGCGTGTTGTTGTACGACATCGAATCGGATCCGGATGCACGGCACGATTTCCTGCATGGTTTCGTGCTGCTCCCGCGGCGTGCTGATGGCCGTTGGGACCCAGAAGCTGCGCGCTATCACCCGCTGCTCGTGCTCAGCAATGACGATGAAGCGCTCGGGTGGCGGCGCCTTCACAAGCTCCTGTGTGCCTATCCGGCTTGGCCTGTGCTGCATTACGGCGAAACCGAATCCCTGGCGCTCCGGCGGCTTGCCCAGCGTCAGGGTCTGCCCGATGCTCAGCGGGCTCAGCTCAGCATGCGGTTGATTGATGTTCACGCCCGTGTTCGTCGTCACTGGCGTTTGCCTCTCAGCAGTTACGGATTGAAGTCCGTCGCCAGCTGGCGGGGTTATCGCTGGAGCCAGAGCGGAGCGGATGGGGCGAGGGCGTTGCTCTGGTGGCGCCAGTGGCAGGGGGATGGTCCTCAGCGACGACGTCGGTCTCAGACGTTGCGTTGGATCTTCCAATACAACCGGGATGACTGTCTGGCCACCTGGGCTGTGGCCGACTGGTTGTCCCGTCAGGAGCCCGATGGCGTCGGAGGTGGCTGAAACCCTTCAGGACAGAAGAGCGTCAGCTGTTGACCGTCAGGGCCTTCCAGGTTGAGGACATCCAGGTGCTGACGCCTGATCAGAGCGAGTCCGATCCAGCCGTCTTCAGCGCCGATCCGCAGGCTGGTCGTCACCACCCCGGCACGGTCATCACCCTGGTGGAGGGTGTCCCCTGGTTGGACCTCCTCCTGCCCCTGCCAACAACGCAACTGCTGTTTGACCCCGCCCTTGCTGGCAAGTTTGGCCATGGTCTCTTGGCCGAGGTAACAGCCTTTGCTCAGGCTGACCCAGCGGGCAAGACCAAGTTCAAAGGGGTTCGTGGCACCGGTGATCTCGCCACTGCCGCTGGGAATGCCATGCAGGACGCGCCAGTACTCCAGCTTGTCGGGATCGGCGGCGGGCAAAGCAGCCCACTCCCCGGGCAGCGGGGCGTTTGAATCCAGCCACTGCACCCTGTCGTCTCCGAAGAGCTCCTGCAGTCGGCGTTGACGGTTGGCGGCCTTGAGGCGCACGCGATCAGCTGGAAAAATCACCTGGTCGAACCCTGCGCTCACCTGGTCGGCATCACCGGCAAGCACCAGTACGTCGGCCCCCTGCGCGTCCAGGCGGATCTCCAGCAGGGCGCGAAGTCGCCCGGTTGCAGTCAGCCAGCAGCTGGAGATCAGCTCCGTCGTGCTGTTCTGGAGGTCCGCACTGGTCTGGCCCTGCAGAAAGTCGCGGGCACCACCGCCCTCAAGCCGCAGGCTCGGGAACGTCGCGTCCCAGCACAGGGGTGTGTTCGTTGTGGCCGGTCGCGTCATGCTGCAATCTCTTCAGAGCAGGCCGCCACCTGCGAGAGCTGGAACAGGCTGACCAGTTCCAGGCCGGCGTTTTGCATGGCAGAGGCTCCACCCTCTTCCCGATCCACGATCGTCACCACCCGACGCACCTCATAACCGGCGTTTTGCAGTTGACGAACCGCTTTTAGCGAAGACCCACCCGTGGTCACCACGTCCTCCAGCACGGTCACCAGAGCGCCTGGCGCCGGCAGGGGCCCCTCCAGCCACGCGCCCGTGCCATGGCCTTTGGCTTCTTTACGCACGATCAAGGCGTCCAGAGGTCTGCCGGCCAGGGCGGCGGCCATGGCAACACCGCTCACCAGGGGATCCGCCCCCAGGGTCAGTCCTGCGACGGCCACGGCGTCGGGTTCCACATGGGAGAGCATGGCCGCGCTCAGCAGCGCGAGGCCTTGGCCGCTAAGGCTCACCGGTTTGCAGTTGACGTAATGCTCGCTGGTCCGGCCGGAGGCCAGCGTGAACGAGCCTCGCTTGTAGGCGTCCCGGGCCAACCGTTGCAGTAGGGCGTCGTGCGGCTCCTCAACTGGTAAGGGAGGCATGGGCATGGGGCTGGCCGCGGCGCTGATCTCTCCTTAGTTTGCGCTTAAAGGAGAGCCGAGCCGTGTTGCTGAGCGTGTTTCTGCAAATCGGACTTCTGGCGGCACCGACCATGGCCGGGCCAGTGGTGTGCACCACCACCCTGGAGGCCCCCGATCCACAGGCGGATGGCGCAGCGCCGGTGCAGCTCACGCGTTGTGAACCCGTTGAGAGAACAAGTGAGTTTCTGGAGCGCAGGTATTCGACCTGGACCGCCCCCTTCGACAGTGGGGTCAACATGTTGCACCAGGTCACGGATCTGCTCGGTCTTGCTGTTGGTGGGACCAATGGCACCCATCTGATGGGCTTTGGCTTCCCCGACCAGACGGTCATCTGGGATGGAACCGTGATGCGGAACAGCATCGATGCCTTGATGGAGGCCCAGAGTCCCCCCATTCCCTGGCGTTCGACCGACATCCCCAGCGGATTTGATGGCAGCCTCACGCAGCGGAATCCACCCGTCATGCCTGTGGTCGAGGTCGCTCCTGTCCAGCCTTTGTGGTAACACTCATGGAGTCATGGGTGCGTCGGCATCGATGGCCTGGGGGTCTAGCAATCTGGTGAATGCAGCGAACTCATAATTCGCCTAAGGCGA
>CAZJLQ010000061.1:0-7507 GCA_964546675.1 uncultured Synechococcus sp. | reverse complement strand
CGGCTCAGCAGGCCTTGGGATTTCAAACAGATCAGGACAATGTTTGTGAAAACGAGCATCGAAATACATCGTTCAAGCTCTTGAGTGTCATGTTGTTCGGTTTGGAATGTGTTTCTATCGCCATCCTGAAGTCTGAAACTTGTTTCAATGCGACGCTCTGGTTTCTCATGCCACGAAGGGGCACCGCTGACTTTTCTGGCTGGGTCCTGCCCTGATTGGTTCAGGATGCTGCACTCTTATTCGTCGTCTGCTTTGGTCTTGCTCTGTTCAAACCAGGCGGCAAAAGCCAGCGAGATGGTGATTGCTATAGCAGCGCCAATGCAAATAACACCAAATTCCACTGACATAAAATGATCGCTGGAGTTCACAGTCTGACCTGACGTTGATGACTGACGTGTTTTTGTATTGCCTCATATTATCGATGGTTCTGTCTTCCCCCTTGGCAATGAGGGTCTGACCGCGGACCTTGTAGGCAGTCGTTGTCACTCAAAATCCCCGCCGATGCGTTTTGCTCGATTGATTGCTGTCGCTTTTGCTGTGACTGGAGGTTGTCTCAGTGTCGATATCAGCAAAGCCCAGAGTTTTTTTTCCACTCCGCCAACGAAGATCACGCTTCACAACCCGAGCAAAACCGAGGGCCAACGCAGTCGAACGACCCTGAGCATTGCCCTGCCGGCGGATGCAGGAGCCTCTCTGCGAGGCATCAGACTGACGCAACTCACCAGTCCTGTTCCATGGGACTGGAGTCATGCCGAGCCCAGTCTGTATGTCGGGCCTTACGCATTGCGGGGAGTGGGTCAAAAGGGGCGGGTCCGTCTCCAGAGCATCGATCAACCCACCTCCCTTCACATTGCTCTGGATCCACCAGGTCAGCCCGGCGAACAGGTCAACATCGTGATGCGAGGGATCAACCCTGCAGCCGGCGTGTATCAGTGGTCTGTTGAATTCATTCCGGATGGACCGGATCCATTGACGTCTTCAGGGCCCACGCTACGGCTCAACATTTACGAAATCGACCCGTTTTACTGATCCTCCAACCAGCTCGATCGGGAGCTGCAAGCTGTCGTTGCCCAGCCACCACTTGAGCGAGGAACAACGCAAACGTCCATGGGAGGCGGTCGCCCATTCGCCTCCAGAGCTGGAATCGTTGGTTCATTCAGGCAGGTCGGACTGCTGGCCCCCAGAACGCCAGCGTCGAGCTGAGGTGGGTAGGGTTCACAGTAATTCAAGTAACAACGATGGGCGATTACACCACGGCAATCATCGCGACCATCGTGCTCGTGGTCGTTTTTACGGTACCCGTGGTATGGCAATTCCTGCAGCCCAATGATGATGATTTTGGAGACTTAACCAAGAAGCCTAAGTGATTGTTGCTTTTCAATTTTCACTCCCTGAAATAACTTTATTTCTAAACTTTCCATGCATTATTGATTGTGATTGTTTTTGGCGTGTTGGTTTGAAGGTCTTGAACGGGCCACTCGCTTGTGGGGGGTGCTGTTCCCAATAAGGCTTCACTTACGGCAATCATTGAAGTTCGGCCCGATACTTTGAAGTGTATTTGAGTAGCAGCTTGAACGTCCTTAGCCAAAGAGAAGGTAAAAGCAGTATCCAGGGATACAGGTGAAGTTGCAGTCATTTAATTTCGTTCCTAAGCATTCTTTGCCAGATGGTTTTGATCGATGCGACTCATGCAGTATCGAGGTGTTACATACAGTGCTGTCACCAAGATGGAGCCTCAACAACGTCAGTTGTTTTACAGCCGCACAACATTCGAGCAACGCATTGAAGATTCCATGAAAACTGTTCAACTTGTTTATCGAGGCACCCCTTACCAATTGCTTCGAGCTTGAGGTCATTCCTACGTTCGCTCGCCATGATGCACGCATGATCCGATGAGACCATGCGTGCTGCTCTTTGTGTCGCCCTGAGTGGTTTGTCGGTTTTTCTGGTTGGCTGCAACAGCAACCCCCCTGCCACGGATGCGACCACTGCCGGCTCTGATCAGGTGTCGCTCAGAATCCTGCTCGATGTTCAAGAGCCCTTCAAAAGTACCGGAGTCCTAAGTAGCGCTTCGCAAAATCGAGTTTTTTCGGTTGGTTATGGGAAATACGGTATTTCCTGCGAGGACACTGCCTTCACTGAAGGTGTAACGCCAATCGGCAAGTTCCGTGTTAACGCAATCTTGAGTGATAGCAAGTTCGAGATGGACCCTGCCCTGGTTGAAAAGTCTGGTAAATCAAGAGCCTATTTGGAGCAGAACCTTTTTAAAAATATGAGTTCTATTGATTTCAAAGGTGATGGCGTCTCAAGAGAGTATGGCGATGGCTACATCAGTCTTGCGCCAGTGAGTTCAACTCCTCAGCCGTTTGAATTTAATGAATATGCTGGAAAATTTAGATGGTACAGTTTTGCGATTCATGGAACAAACAATGAAGAGCGTGTTGGGCAGAAAATCACGGGTGGTTGCTTGAATGTTCCATCAAAAGATCTCGAGATCTTGCTCGGCGCAGTTCAACTTGGCGATGTTGTCGAGATCACGGCGAATGGCCCATGTGATCCCTGAATAAGAAAAGCTTTGAAGGCTCAGGCGTGAAGCTGCTCAGGATGGTGAAACCTCGTCTTCGGATGAGCGTCGAATTAGTTTTGCCAACATCTGCAGCTTTGCATTTTCTGATTCGGATGCACGGCTTGCCATCCATGCGCTGGCTGCTTTTTGCTGAGCCAGCTGCTGGACGAGGAAAAGTGCTGTTTGTCGGAGTTCCTCCAGGTTCTGACAGTCCTGGATGAATCGGGTCAATTTTTCAGTCTCAAAGGTCTGTTCCAGAGGCCGTTCAACCGGGTCGATACTCATCACATTGTCTGCATCCTTCCGACCCTAAGAAGGTTCCATTGCCTCCGCGTCGGCCCATAGCCAAACCCGCTGGTGCAAGCGCAGCCAGCTTGCAGGCAAACGCTCGTCAGGCTGGGCGCTGTCCAGCACCTGTCGCAGGATCTTTGCCTTTGCTGCCCCAGTCACGACCAGGTGGATCTCCTCTGCAGCAAGAATTTCCTGCAAGCCAAGGGTGATGGCTTGCGTTGGAACGCGTGCTGGATCTCCTCCGAACATGGCGGCGTTTTGCCGACGGGTTGCATCGGAGAGTGAAACGACACGGCAGGGGAGGTGAGGCCGGCAAGGGGGCTCATTGAACCCGATATGGCCATTGCTCCCCAGTCCCAGCAACTGCAAGCCAAGCCCTCCGCGCATCTTCAGTGCATCGGAGTACTGCAGGGCTGCAGCGTGGCCATCAGTTGTTGATCCTTCCGGTAGGTGCATCGAACCGAACGGAAGCTGAAGAGGAGCGCCCAGATGCCGGTCCATGAATTGCCTGTACCCCTGTGGATCAGCGACTGGCAAACCGAGGTATTCGTCCAGATTGAAACTCGACCATGACCGTCGCAACTTGTTCAGATCTGCTTCAGACCAGGCAGCCAAGCGTTGGACCAACGCCGCATAAAGAGGCTCCATTGTTCGCCCCGTTGCCAGGCCGAGCGGCTTGACGGCATCCACTGCATGGAGGCGAAAGCGCAGCCGCTCTTCCAGTAGATCGGCCAGTGCGTCAACCAACTCAACCTGCGTCGGCTGTTGCTCAAGCCGAAATGGAAAAGCATGCACAGGCTGGCTGGCTCAACCTCTCCAGAGTGGCGCTGGTGATAAAGGACGCGCCAGTGATGGATCGAAGTAAGACCTGAACGGCACCACATCCGCACCTTTGTAGTAATGGCGAAGAATCGTGCGGAAATCGGCTCCTTGCTGTGCCAGTCCATGGGCACCCCATTGACTCATGCCAACCCCATGGCCGAACCCCTGCCCGCGAACGAGCAGTTTGACTCCGTCTTCTGGCAGCGTCTGAGAGCCATGGGGTCGCACCGTTGAAACCGGCAGCCTGAGCACATGGTCTGAGGGGGGAGGTACAGCGGCGACAGAGGCTGTGATCCGATCGATGCGGGAACGGGTCCCACTGGAGGCAGGCGTTGACACCTGAATCGCAGGCAACGGTTGCAGACGCGTGTGCAGAGAGGGGCGTGACGGGATCTGCCCTGACACCAACTCAAACTGCACCAGCGTGCTTTTCAAGCCAAGCCTGCGGCGCAGTTCTCGGCCGCTCATCACAAGACTGCCTCGGGGCCCCTGGATCCGCGCTTGACGCACCCTGCCGCTGGCGCTTCGTGTCAGGACGGACACATCCTCCAGGCCTCCGGTCTCCGGAAGTCGCTTGCGCAGCGTTTCGGCATCAAAGCGTTTTTGCCAACTGTGCACCGGACTGTGTTGGTCGTGGTCCGGAACACTCACCAGGTAGGGGAGCTGTTGACGCCAGACCATCCCACTGGCTTCGGTCCTCCCGCCTGAACTGCTGTGGAACACCGCATCAATCAGCCGACCACCATGCACCAGCACCAGCGCTCTGGTGCTGTTCACCGCCTCTCGGGTGCTCGCCGTCTCGGACTCCACGCCCCTGTACACCTGGCTGGCCACCGTCGCCTTGACATCCCAGCCACCTCCTCGTCCTTTCTGCCGAAGGGCGTAGGTCCGCGCTGCCACCGCCTGCGCCTGCAGTGCCGCAAGGGGCCATTGATGGGGCATCTCACTGCCCACGACACTGGCGAGATACGTCTCGATTCCCAGCTGATTCACAACGCGCAACTGGCCTCCGCGACTGCTGATCTGCAAGGCTCCGCGATAACGACGCTGCCCCAGCCAGATGCCGCGTGGGTCATCGTTCTCCACCTCCAACGCCGTTCCCACGGCAAGCCGGGTTCGCGCACCATCCATCAAAACGTTCAAGCCCCCTGAGCCCAGACGGAGCTCCAGTCGCTGCAGGGCGCGAATCCCACCGGGAATCCCACGCACCTGCATGGGCAGCGACCCATCGGCCCTCAGCGTGAGGCGCTGCCCTTCAAGCAGCAGCACGCGCATCTCAGGCTCCCGCGCCGCTGACACCGCAACCGCTGGGGCGATCAGGACAGCAGCGTTCACGCTCAGCAGAGCAGCGACACCAAAGAGGGGGAAGGAACGCACAACGCCAAAACGGACAGCCCATGGTGCCTTGTCCGTCGAGGGCCAGCCAGATGGCAGCATGACGACTGAGAGCCAGCGGCCTTGCAGGTCACCTTTCTCGGTACCAGTTCAGGCGTCCCAACCCGGGGGCGCAATGTCTCCGCTGTGGCGATGCGGCTGCCGCAACGGGCAGAAATGTGGCTCTTCGACTGTGGCGAGGGCACGCAGCATCAGTTCTTGCGCAGTGATCTGCGCCTCTCGCAGCTGCGGCGCATTTTTGTGACCCACATGCATGGGGACCACGTCTTTGGATTACCGGGCCTGCTGGCCAGCCTTGGGCTGGCTGGCAACTGCACCGAAGGGATCGACCTCTACGGCCCAGACCCGCTCGAGGACTATCTCAAGGGGGTGCTTCACACAAGCTCTACCCGAATCGGCTATCCGTTGACGGTTCATCGCAGCCGTCCAGCGGCTGAGCAGGACTCGGTTCTTTTCGAAGACAATGACTTCATTGTTCGGTGCACACCGCTCAGTCACCGGGTTCCTGCCTATGCCTACCGCGTGGAGCAGAAACCCCTTGCAGGACGGTTTGACGTGCAGAAAGCGCGTGCGCTCGGGATCCCTCCCGGTCCGATTTATGCGGAGTTGAAACGCGGTGGATGCGTGAAGCTCGAGGATGGGCGCGTGATTGAAGGCTCCGCTCTCTGTGGTGAGGATCGGCCTGGAGTGAGCGTCGTTTATTGCACTGACACCGTCTTTTGCGAAGCCGCAGTGGAGCTGTCACGGGGTGCAGATTTGTTGATTCACGAGTCAACATTTGCCCATGCGGAAGCGGAGATGGCCTTCAAGAAACAGCACTCCACCAGCACCATGGCCGCGCAGACTGCGGCGGCCGCAGGCGTTGGCCAATTGGCCCTGACGCACCTCAGCCCTCGCTACGTCCATGGCAACCCGGTGACGCCGGACGACCTTCTCGCGGAAGCCCGGGCGATCTTCCCGAACAGTGTTGTGGCGAAGGACTTCATGACCTTGGACGTCAAACCCCGCTGCAACAGTTCGTGATCCCGGCACAGAGCACCTTCGCTCCGTGATACAAGGGCTTGGTGCTGACACCCGTCATACCCCGACATCCTTCATGGACATCTCTCTCTCCTCATTGCGGCGGTCCCTGAAGGGGCTGCTTGTTCTGGTGCCAGTGCTGATTGGCCTGGTCATGGCCAGCCCTGCTCAGGCTGCCCGTTGGGACGCAGAAACCCTCACGGTTCCGGCCAACCCTGACGGGATCGATGTCACCTTCTCCGAGCAGGAGATCAACACAGGCCGCAAAGTCTTCAACACAAGCTGTGGCACCTGCCATGCCGGTGGCATCACCAAAACGAACCACAACGTCGGCTTGGACCCCGAAACGCTTGCTCTCGCCACACCACCACGGGACAACGTCGATGCCCTGGTGGATTACATGAAGGACCCAACGTCCTACGACGGTGAGTACAGCATCTCGGAACTGCACCCCAGCATGCGCAGCGCAGAGCTCTACCCCGCCATGCGTGATCTCACTGACGAGGATCTGCGCTTGATGGCCGGCTACATCCTTGTGTCTCCGAAAGTGCAGGGAACAGCCTGGGGCGGCGGCAAGATCTATTTCTGATCCCCGTCTGGCTGGGGCTGACCTCACCATCACCACACACAAGGGTTCTCTGCCCATTCAGAAACCCACATCGTTTGTCAGCCCCGATGTTCTTCAGGACATCGGGGTTGTTTGTTTGGGACGTGTGTTCTCGGGACCCAGTGAACGGGGGTGACGGCTGTACCACCATTCCTGCAGATCGCGGCTGAACACACCCGAAAACAAGGTGAGCACCGTGGCTGTCGGGCGGGATCCAGGCTGCAGCAGCTCCACGGCATAGGAGGGGCAGCGACGGGCGGCCAGGTCAGGTACGAATCGACGTCCCACCCGCCGCCAGCTCGGCTCCTTGCTTTTCCATGCGATCCGGCAGCAGGGCCAGGGCAGTTCTTCGCGGTCAAATAAACGGCAACAGGGACCGATCACGCGGAAGCTGTACTGCCCCCCAGGACTGGTGTGAACACTGCCGGACTCCAGCAGCGCATCGACAACAGGGCGGCTCACTGCTGACACAACGGGATCGTTTTCATGGAAGACGGTTCAACAACAAAAAACCACCCCTGTCGAGGGGTGGTCATTGGGCTGTGCTCCCGTGTTGCAGGAGCACCAGCGGAGCTTGATAGCTCGTTGAGCTCAGTAGAGCTCCTCCTCTGCATGGGTCTTGATGGTGCAGTCAGAGGTGGGATAAGCCACGCAAGTGAGAACGAAGCCAGCTTCAATCTGGTCGTCGTCCAGGAAGCTTTGATCGGATTGATCAACTGTGCCGGCAGTGATCTTGCCTGCACATGTTGAGCAGGCGCCGGCGCGGCAGGAGTAGGGAAGATCGATGCCCTGCTCTTCAGCTGCAT
>CAZJLQ010000060.1:0-7644 GCA_964546675.1 uncultured Synechococcus sp. | reverse complement strand
CCAGAGCAACTGCTTTGGCGGCACCAGTGGTGGTAGGAACCATGTTCAGAGCTGCTGCACGGGCACGACGCAGGTCGCGGTGGCTGTTGTCAAGAATCCGCTGGTCGCCGGTATAGCTGTGGATGGTTGTCATCAGACCCCAGTCGATACCGAAGTTCTGATCAAGCACCTTCACGATCGGTGCCAGGCAATTAGTCGTGCAACTGGCATTGCTGAGGATGTTCCAGTCTTCATGGCGGTACTGGTCATCATTCACACCAACAACGAAGGTGCCGACACCGGGTCCTTTACCGGGTGCCGTCAGAATCACCTTGCTGGCACCAGCCTGGATGTGCATGCTGGCTTTTTCGTCGGTGTTGAACACACCGGTTGATTCGATCACCAGATCAACGCCCCAATCCTTCCAAGGGCAGTTGAGAGGGTTGCGATCAGCGAAGAATTTGATTTCCTTGCCGTTGACGATCATCGTGTCGTCGGTCGTCTCGATCTTGACGCTCGGATCGAGCTTTCCAAGAATCGAGTCGTAGGTCAGCAGGTGGGCGCTGGTCTTCGGATCGGATGTGGAGTTCATTCCCACAATTTCCAGACCGGTGTCAGCACCACGGCTGATCCAACCCCGCATCACATTGCGACCGATCCGGCCGAATCCATTAATCGCAACGCGCAGGGTCATGGCAGAAGCGGGGTTGCCGCGTTAAGGGTTTTGGCCGCCGATCATACAGAAATAAGCAAAAATTCCTTCTGCACCACCCACCAATTTTTTGTACTGATCAGAGACAAATCGTCCCTAGCAGCCCAAGACGCCCTTGAACACCTGAACTATCTTTCGAATCTCTGACGCCGGCCCTTGTCTCGTCCGCTCGACTCCCAACGCCCCATTCACTTCATCGGAGTCGGTGGTGTTGGTATGTCTGCACTAGCAAGAATTCTGGCCGACCGTCAGCATCCGGTCAGCGGCTCTGACCCGCGCGAGAACAGCAGCATCCAACAGTTGCGCGACTGTGGTGTACGCGTTTTCTCAGCCCAGACAGCCGACACGATTGATGCGCTCCTGAACAGTTCCAGCAGGAGACCCATCGTGGTGATCAGCACAGCGATCCCCGAAAGCAACCCTGAACTCGCCAGAGCTCGGGATATCGATCTTGAGATCTGGCATCGATCCGATCTTCTGGCAGCACTGATCGCGCAGCAACCTTCCATTGCGGTGGCCGGCAGCCACGGCAAAACAACCACAAGCACCCTGATCACCACCCTGCTTCATGCCGCAGGTGAGGATCCAACCGCAGTGATCGGTGGTCTCGTTCCCTGTCTGGGGAGCAACGGCCATTCCGGCCTTGGACGCCTTCTGGTAGCGGAGGCGGATGAATCCGACGGATCACTGGTCAAATTCCAGGCGTCCCTCGGCGTGATCACCAACCTGGAACTCGATCACACCGACCATTACAAGGATCTCAACGATCTGATCGCCACCGTTCAACGGTTTGGCAGAGGCTGCAAACGCGTTCTGGCCAATCACGATGATCCGATTCTGCGGGAGCACTTCCGCGCCGATGCCTGGTGGTCTGTTAGCAGCCCTGAAGGGGTCAACTACGCCTCGGTGCCCTTAGCACTGGAGGGTGATCGTACGGTCGCGCGCTTCTACGAGAACGGAAGCCCGATTGGAGAATTCACCCTGCCGATGCCTGGCCTTCACAACCTGAGCAATGCCACTGCAGCCTTGGCTGCTTGCCGAATGGAAGGGTTGGCCTTTGATCAACTCAGATCAAGCCTGACCAGTCTTCGCAGTCCTGGACGACGTTTCGACCTGCGCGGCACCTGGAAAGAGCGCCACATCGTCGATGACTATGCCCATCACCCCAGTGAGGTGAAGGCCACCCTCGAGATGGCGCGATTGATGCTGAGCGGCGGACGCAGCCCGCTACCCACTCCACCGCAACGGCTCCTGGCCGTGTTCCAGCCGCACCGCTTCAGCCGCACCCAGCAATTCCTCCAAGACTTCGCTCAAGCTCTGCAACATTGCGATGTCCTCTTGCTGGCACCGATTTACAGCGCAGGGGAACAACCGATTCCAGGACTCTGCAGCGAAAAGCTGGCGGATTGCATTCGACAGCTGAAGCCTGACCTCAGCATCAAAGTCGCCGACGATCTCGACCAGCTCGTGGATCTAATCCAAACCCACAGCAAACCGCAGGATCTTGTTCTGGCGATGGGTGCAGGCGATATCAACAGCCTCTGGTCTCGCTTGGCCAGTTGCGAAGACGCCGCACTCCCTCCAACGTCAGCGATGGCAGCCTGACCTCCAATGCCCTCCCTGCAACCCCGCTCCAGGGTCCCCTTGGCGGACTTCACAACCTGGCGTGTCGGCGGACCGGCCGAATGGCTGGCAGAACCAAGCAGCATTGAGGAAACGGCCGCCTGGTTGAACTGGGCCAAGGACGAAGGTGTGCCCTGCCGGGTAATCGGTGCCGGTTCCAACCTGCTGATTCACGACGATGGCCTGCCAGGGCTGACCCTCTGCCTGCGCAAGCTGCAAGGGGCTGAGCTGGACAGCAGTTCAGGACTGGTTCACGCCCTGGCGGGTGAACCGATTCCTTCCCTCGCCAGACGCGTGGCCCAAAACGGGTTGAGTGGATTGAGCTGGTCCGTCGGTATCCCCGGCACCGTCGGTGGAGCCGCTGTGATGAATGCAGGCGCCCAGGGGGGATGCACTGCCGAATGGCTGGAGGCCGTTGATGTGGTGCCCCTGAATGGGGGCGAGCCTTTCGAACTCAAACGCGAGCAGCTGAAGTTCGACTACCGCCACAGCCTGCTGCAACAGGAACCACTGCTGGTCGTGGCAGCACGCTTCCGGCTTGAGCCTGGACACGATCCCAAAGCCCTGCGCCGCCAGACCAGCAAAAACCTCAGTCACCGGACCACCACCCAGCCCTACACGCAACCGAGTTGTGGCAGCGTGTTTCGCAATCCAGAACCGCTCAAAGCCGGACGGTTGATCGAGGATCTCGGTCTCAAGGGAACGCGAATCGGTGGGGCGGAAGTGTCGACGTTGCACGCCAATTTCATCGTCAACACCGGCGATGCCACAGCGAACGACATCGACCAATTGATCGCTCTGGTGCAGCAACAGGTTCGAGAGCATCACGATCTCAACCTGCATCCGGAAGTGAAACGCCTGGGATTCCCAACCACCCCCTAACCTGCGGCTCACCACATCAGCTCAATGGCAGGCTTCGGACTTCCCAATTTCGGCCAGCTCACCGAAGCCTTCAAGAAGGCTCAGGAAATCCAGCAAAACGCTCAAGCCCTGCAGGACGAGCTGGATGGGATGGAGATCGAAGGTCGGAGCAGCGACGGTCGAGCCGGAGTCTGGTTGTCCGGGAACCAGCAACCCCTTCGGGTTGAACTGGACCCGACACTGCTGCAGGAAGGTCAGCAAGCTGCGGAAACAGCAACACTGGAAGCCCTGAAAGCTGCCTATGAGCAGTCAACCGCCACGATGAAGGGCCGCATGGAAGAGCTCACCGGTGGACTCAATCTCAACCTGCCCGGGATGGGCGGCTGAGGTTCTTCAGATCATCCAGGGCCTTGATGTAGAGCTCGTAGCGTTCCCAGTCACGGCTGACTCCACAGCCGGGCTCACCACGATGCAAACAATCCCTGAACCGACAGGGCCAGGGATCCAGTTGCTGTCGCAACTCAGGAAACAACACTCCCAGTTCACTCGCGTCAACGGGTAGGTCCGGCCGGTTAAATCCGGGCGTATCTGCAACACGAGCCCCGGGACTGAGAGAAAACAACTCCACATGTCGGGTGGTGTGTCGTCCTCGCTGGAGGCGTCCGGAGACATCAGCCACGCGCAGGGAAAGCTGAGGCATCAGGGCATTGAGAGCGCTGCTTTTGCCCACACCCGATGGTCCGCAAATCACGGCCAGTGACGACGACTGCAAGCGTTGACGCAGAGACTCGATCCCCTCACCAGTGGCACTGGAGATCAAGAGCGGGTCATAGCCCCATCCGCTCAGGCGGGAGCGGTAGGCGCGGCGTTCAGCCGCATCGATCAGGTCACATTTGGTGAGCAGCAGCTGGACCGCCAACCCGGTCCCTTCCGCCGTCAGCAAAAAGCGACTCGCCTGATCCGGATCAAAGCGTGGTTGGTCGATCGCGAGTGCCACGACAACGGTCGAAACATTGGCGACCGCAGGACGGGACAACCAACTGGAGCGCGGCTCCACATCCGCCACCACCGCTCGGGCCTGATCAGCGTCGATCGCATCGAGATGCACCCGATCGCCGACGTGGACCGCCGCACCACGATGGGCCAGACGGGTTCTCCGTGTGCAGAGCAAGCGATCCGGCACGCCAACAGGGGCATGATCGAGCTGCACCTCCAGGTAATTGGCCTGCAGGGCCACGACGGTGCCGGCCGAATCACTCACCTTGTCCGTTACGACAAATGATCTGAAGCGTGATCGATTCTTCCTCAGCAGCGATGACCTCAACCTGATGGCCGGCCTCCCGCAATCCAGGAATCACCAACGCTTCAGGTTCACCGCGATCAATCCGCACCTCGAGGGAGGCACCGCTTTGCATCGACTCCAAGGTCAGACGACAACGGATGAAGTTCACCGGACAGGGCGTACCCCGTAAGTCCAGGGAACGCTCACTCATCCCTTCTGACCGAAGAGCCGTGCAAACAGACCGCTGTTGTGATGGTGATGCTGTTTGCCGCGAGCGGAATGATGGCCGGCCAGCTGCTCCAACAATCCCCGCTCGTCGTCGGAGAGACGCGACGGCAGCTGAACGGTGACAGCGATGCGCTGATCGCCCCGGGCAACTGGATTGCCGAGCTTGGGAATGCCTTTTCCAGCAAGGGTGAGGACCGCTCCAGGCTGCGTCCCCGCAGGAATCTCAAGCTCCATCGTTCCGTCCACCGTCTCCACCTCGATGGTGTCTCCCAAAATCGCCTGGAGATAACTGACCTTCACATCACTCAGGACGGTCAATCCGTCGCGGCGCAACTTGGCATGCGATTTGACCGTGATGAAGACGTACAAATCACCGGAAGGGCCCCCACGCATGCCGGCATTGCCCTCTCCGGACACCCGCAATCGGGTGCCGGTGTCCACACCAGCAGGGATGTTGATCCGCAGTTTCTTGCGCACCTGATGCACCCCCTGGCCTCCACAGGCGGAACACGGGTCAGCGATCACCTGGCCGGTCCCTCCGCAGTTGGGGCATTCCGCGACCTGGGTGAAACTGCCGAATGGTGTCCGGGTGGCGCGCCGAACCTGGCCTGCACCTCCGCAGGTACCGCAGGTGGTGGGTCCACTGCCCGCTTTGGCACCACTGCCACCACAGGTCTGGCAGGTCTCAAGATGGGGGATCTTGATTTCCTGCTCCTCACCAAAAACAGCCTGTTCAAAGCTGATTGTGAGGTCGTAGCGAAGGTCATCTCCCTGCTGGGGACCACGCCGCCGCGGACGTCCCCCGCCTCCAGCTGACGCACCTCCAAAGCCACTGAAGAAAGTTTCAAACAGATCGGCGAAACCGCCCATGTCACCCATGTCCGGGCCGCCGGCAGCACCACCAAGGCCGGCCTCACCGAACTGGTCGTAGCGAGCTCGCGTTTGAGGATCACTGAGAACCTCATAAGCACGTCCAACTTCCTTAAAACGATCCTCAGCTCCCGGCTCTTTGTTGATGTCGGGGTGGTACTGACGAGCTAGGCGGCGATAAGCGCGTTTGAGAGTGTCGGCATCGGCATCACGACTGACCCCAAGCAGGTCGTAGAAGTCGGCCATCAACCCTCCTCCGCAGCAGGCTGTTCAGCGTCGGCAGGAGCAGACGGTGCAGGGGCATCGCCGGGACCTGGTCCCATGGAGACTTTCACCATGGCGTGACGCAGGACTCGACCATTGAGGTGATATCCCCGCTGAAGCTCCTCCACCACTACATCTTCAGGATGCTCATGACTTTCCTCGCGAAGGACAGCCTCATGCAGTGAGGGATCGAATTCCTGACCCACCACTTCCATTCGGGCCACGCCCTGCTGCTTGAGAACCTCAACCAATTGCTTGTAAAGGCCTTGGTAACTCCGGTGCAGGGCCTGGGCTTCCTCTCCCTCGGGATTCAACTGCTGACGGGCCCGCTCAAAATTGTCCACCACGGGGAGAATTTCACTCAAGGTGGAGCAAACCAGCTGCTGACGCAGATCGTCTTGATCACGGCTTTGCCGCTTGCGGAAATTATCGAAATCAGCCGCGATGCGCATGTATTGGCTTTGGAGGGTCTCGTGCTCCTGTTTGAGTGTCTGCAGTTCCTGCTCAAGCTGCTGCAGTCGCTGACTGGGATCGGCCGCCGTGGACGCACTCACAGCATCAGGGCCCGCAGGGTCTGATTCAGGAGCGACGGACACCTCGCTGGGCTCAACGGTCTGGTCCTGCGCAGGGTTGGAGGCGTCGCCGCTCATGCTGACCGGTCTGAATTTGGTGTCTAGACATGTTGAAGGGCGACGCTCACCTCCCACAAGCTGCGGAAGCCCGCACCTTTCTGCTGTGCTCCAACCGTGACTCAGACCAGGCCGATTCCCGTCGCCGCTGACAGCGCCCAACAACGGCTGGAACTGGAACTGCTGCTGAAACAGGCCGTGCCCAAACCGGCCCAGTTGAAACAGGCCTTACCTCTGCTGGAGAATCCAATCACTGAGATGGATCGCACGGCATGGTCCGCGTTTCCAGCCATGCCGGTCGCACTCGATGCGCACCATCTGGATCTGGCTGTTCCAAGCCATTGGGATGAAACGGATCGCTCAGCCCTAATCAGTCGTTTGTCCGGCATCAAGCGGGAACTCCGCCTTCATCCCACTCTGGAAAGCGATCTGATCACGGTTCTTGCCCCGCCGGAACAGCACGGGGAAGAAGACAAACTGAAAGAGGAACAGCTTCAGAACCCAGCGACAAGACCCGAGCCGGCTGCGGCCGAGCCACAAGTCGACGCCGCAACAGAGCAGCCGCAACAGGACCTCGAAAGCGAAACCTCCGTCGAGGAGACCGCATCCAGTTTTCTGGAAGGGTTCAGTGCCGATGGGATTCTTGACGATGAGATCGATGACGATGCCCAGCTGAACAGCAACACCATCGATCTTGAGGAGAGCCTGCGCGATGCGGAGGCATCGCCCGTGGTGACCCTGGTGGATCGAATTCTGCTCCAGGCGATGTTCGTGAGCGCCAGCGACATTCACGTTGAACCACAACAGAAAGGGCTGCGCCTGCGGTATCGCCAGGACGGCGTGCTGCAGCAGTACGTGGAGCCGCTGCCCAGTCGCCTGATCCCTGCGGTGACATCCCGTTTCAAGATCCTGGCGGATCTGGACATCGCTGAACGTCGCCAAGCTCAGGATGGCCGGATCCGGCGCAAATACAAAAACAGAGTTATCGATTTCCGGGTCAACACCCTGCCAAGTCGATTCGGAGAAAAGATTTGCCTTCGTCTGCTGGACAGCAGCGCCACCCAGCTGGGGCTGGACAAACTCGTCAGTGATCAGAACGCCCTTGATCTGATCCGAGAGCTCGGCTCCAAACCCTTCGGGATGATCCTGGTGACTGGTCCCACCGGATCGGGCAAATCAACAACGCTTTATTCGTT
>CAZJLQ010000059.1:0-7695 GCA_964546675.1 uncultured Synechococcus sp. | reverse complement strand
GGCCCACGCCCTCGATTTAGCGCCTGAACGCGCGCTGGCAACGGGGGATGAACGCACGGCGCTGCGGGGTGCGTTCCCCGAACAACCTGGAATCGTTGCGATCAGTGGCACAGGGATGATCTGCGTCGGCCGCAACGGCGAGGGCATGGAACATCGCTGCGGAGGCTGGGGTTGGCAGCTCGATGGAGCCGGCGCAGCCTTCGACCTCGGCCATCAGGGGCTGCAGCTGAGCCTGCGCATGGCCGATGGCCGCCTCCCGGATCATCCACTGCGGGAGGAACTCTGGACTCTGCTGGGATGCAGCAGCAGTGTGGAACTCAAAGCTCTGGTGGTCAGTCCTGAGTTCAGAGCAGCTCAATTCGCCGCCCTCGCTCCCGCAGTGGTGGCCGCAGCAGAGAACGGTTTGGAAGAAGCGCGAGGGATTGTTGATCGCTCTGCTGCAGCGCAGGCTGAGAGCATCAAAAGTGTGGCTGTAGCGCTCGAACTCGGCCATCCACAAGTGGTTGGGCAGGGTGGCGCGTTTGAACATCTCCTGCCATTTCGCAACGCCGTCAGGGAAGCCCTGTCGGAAATGCTGCCGGAAGCCCAGTGGTGTGATCCCACGGGCGACGCTTGCGATGGTGCGTTGCATCTGGCCAGGGATCTGGTGATCAGGCCGCGTTGAGGTGTTGATCAGCGAGGGATGCCAGGCGCTCGGTCCAGGACTCGACATCCGTTGTTTCAGCGGCTTCGACCATGACCCTCAACAACGGTTCTGTACCACTGGCGCGAACCAAGACGCGTCCACGCTCCCCCATCGCAGTTTCAGCGGCACGGACAGCGTCGGCCAGGGGCTCACATGCCGCCCAATCCTTACGACGGCCGAGATCCGGCACCCGCACATTGACCAGTTTCTGGGGGAAGGCCTTGAAGCTGCGATCCAGCCAGTCACTGAGCGTGATCCCCTGGTTGTGGCAGAGCGTGGCCAGCTGCAGAGCCGTTAGGACGCCATCTCCACAGAGCCCGTGAGAAGCCGAAAGGATGTGACCGGACTGTTCCCCACCCAGGGCAGCACCGCTGGACACCATCGCCGCGTGGACGTGCTGGTCTCCCACCGGAGTGCGATCGAGCACTCCGCCACGGTCCTGCCAGGCCCGCTCGAATCCGAGATTGGACATCACGGTGGCGACGAGCCGTTGATCGGGAAGGGCCTGGCGGTCCTGCAGGACAGAACCCCAGAGGAACAGAACGTGATCGCCATCCACAACCCTGCCGCGGCCATCGACAGCAAGCATGCGGTCTGCATCGCCATCAAAAGCGAAACCCATGGCCGCCTTCCGTTCGACCACGGCCTTGCGCAATGGATCCAGCTCGGTGGAGCCACAATTCACATTGATGCGCTGGCCGTCTGGTTCACCGTGCAAGACCGTCAGATCCGCCCCGAGTGACTCGAACACGTCAGCGGCACAGGCGGTGGCAGATCCCCAGCAGAGATCGAGCACGATCGGCACCCCATCCAGACGTTGCTGGCCCACTGAGGCCATCAGGCAGTCCCGATAGGAAGCGAGCAGTTCAGGGCGATGCCAGGACGGACCGCACCGACCGTGATCATGGGGCTCGAGAGCCGAATCCCCCCGCAAACCCTCCTCAATCCTGGCCTGCTGGGCTGCGCCGAGCTTTGCGCCATCAGCACCGAAGACCTTGATCCCATTGTCATGGGGCGGGTTATGACTGGCTGAAACCATCAATCCACCCGCAGCACCCAGTGCTCGGATCAGAAGCGGCACCGCTGGGGTGGGACAAAGGCCCAAGGTCCACACCTCGCGACCAGCAGCCGTTAGTCCAGCCGTGAGTGCTGACGACACCATGGCACCACTGCTGCGGGAATCCCGTCCGATCAGAATCGGGCCCTGGTCCGGCAGAACACGGCCGCACCAATATCCGACTTGAAGGCAGAGGGCCGGTGTGAGCACCTCACCAACCCTGCCGCGGATCCCATCGGTCCCAAAGCCAGGCACAGCGTTCCCCAGGCTGGGGCCAATGGGATGAACCGTGCTTTGAACCATGGGTCTCATTCGTGGACTGCAGGTTACGGGCGCTGATCTGGCCAGGGAAGTGACGAGGGGACAGGTGCAGCTCCGCCCTCAACTCGACCGTTGCGGGAACCACAACACTCCGATCAACTCCAGCCCTGCCCAAGCGAACAAAGCCGCCACGAACCAACCCGGCAACAGTTGCAAAGGCCAGATCCATCGCAAGGCCCAGACCAGCAAGGCCAGCGACAGCGCCGACCAAGTACGCCATCGCTGGCGGCGGCCCGGGCGTCCGGAGGGCCGATCGGATGGCATCGCCAAAAGGGAAGAACACAACAGAATGACAGCAGTCCCCGGCCGAGAGTGCACGCAGGTTTCCGCGTCGGAGCTGTCCTGCTGATCGGCACGGCGGCCATCAGCCTTGGCGCTGCGGTGCTGGGACAACGGCACCTGAGGCAACGGCAGCAACCTCTGACGCCCGACACGTCATCGGCCCATCTTTGGCAGACCTACCGATGGTCTGTCGATCCCGATCGCCGACGGGAAGCGGCGTTGCTGATGGTCTCAACGCTGGATGAGGACCCAGCGCGACGTCAACGCCTGCTGGCGAGCCAGGGCTGGGGTCGATCACCACTCGCGGCCGTCGCGCTGGGTTTGGCGGCCCAGACGGAGGAAGACCTGCAGGAGCACCAGCGAGCCCAACAGCTCTGGCGCTCGCTGCTGAAGCGCTTTCCAGCGGAACCAACCACCGCCTGGGCTCGCAACCGACTTGCCGGCCAGCAACCGGAACTGCTGATGGAGCTGCTGGATCAACAACCCGGGCATCCAGCCGCCCTGGCGGCTGCGGAAGCGATGGAACCTGACCCGAAGCATGGCCATCAGGGAGCCCTGCATCTGGCGCGCTGGGGTGTTCGCTGGCCTGGGACAAGCCAACGCTTGAAGGCCGCCTGTGCGGACAGCACTGGGGCACAGCCCACGCCTGCCCAAAGGCAGCAACTCGCCCGTGGCCTCGCGCAGCTCGGCGAAGCGGACGCTGCCCAACGGTGCCTCAACAACACTCGAGCGGATCCCGCTGCAGCGCTGGCGATTGCCCGGGCCCGTCTCTATGGCGACGCCGAGGCAAAAAGCGAGGCCAGACAAATGCTTCTTCAGCTCGCACAGGACCATCCCAGGGCAGCCGAAAGCGCTGCAGCGGCTCGGCTTCTGAGCGAACCGCTCCGTCCTGATCCCAGCCTGCTGGATGCCCTTCCTGAACCGCTGGCCAACGGTTCTGCGCCCGTCGCTGCTGCCAGGGTGCGACTCGCCAACGGCAACAACGCCGTGGAGGTGATCCAGCGATGGCCGGAGGACCCTGAGATCTGGCAATTGCAATGGGACCTTGCACGAGACGCGCTGTTGAACGGGAATTGGCCCAGGGCAACGCAGGTGCTGGAGCTGTTGCCAACCGGAACCCTCCCCGACCCACTGGAAGCGCGGCGCCTGTTCTGGCTGGGTTTCAGCAATCAACGCCTGGGTCGAGACGACGCGGCGGAAACGCTCTGGAATCAGCTGATTGATTCACAATCCGCCGGTTATTACCGCTGGCGCGCCGGGGTGCGCCTCAATGCGCAAACCGAGGATCTGGCCTTGGACGCCGGGCCAGCATCGAAGCGCTTCGCTGAACCCCTTGGCTGGAGTGCTCTGAACAGCAATGACGCCTTTGTGAACACGCTTTGGCGTCTTGGCCTCAACAACGAAGCCTGGGAACACTGGCGCCTCACCCATGCCGCCACTCAACCATTGCCCCATCAGGAACAGTTGGTGGAGGGTCGACTGCGGCTGGCCATCGGAGATGTCTGGACCGGATTGGAGCGCTTGTGGCGACTCAGCCTCCGCTGGCGGGGCATGGCATGCCAGCAGCGCCAACAACTGCGGCAAAGCCAGGCGCCTGTTCTGTTCGCACCGGAATTCAGCAGTGGTGCCGAAGCGAATGGACTCCGCCCTGAGCTTCTCCTGGCCATCACAAAGCAGGAATCTCGCTTTTCACCAGGAGTGCGTTCCATCGCAGGCGCAATCGGTTTGATGCAACTGATGCCCGCGACAGCTGCTGAGATGGCTGGCCGCCCCTTAACGGATGCCGAGCTCAATGATCCCGGCTTCAACATCGATCTCGGAGCCGCCTATCTACGCACCCTGCTGGAACTTTGGGATGGCAATCCCTTCCTCACGATCGCCAGCTACAACGCTGGACCGGGTGCAGTGAACAGATGGCGAACCACCGAGCTCCGTACCGCGCCCGAACTCTGGGTGGAACGCATCCCGTATCCGGAGACGCGTTATTACGTCAAGAAGGTCTTGGACAACCTCCAGCTCTACACAGATTTAAGAGATTCCGAATGCAAACCAGGCCGTGCGGGGGTCGGGCAGGAGATGGCCGATAAAGATCCCTGAGAGCAGAACACAAAGCAGAAAAAACACCGTGAGCGCCGCCGGGGGCACCACACCGATGCGGGTGAGATCCAAGCGGGCGAGCAGAACAGCTGAAGAGATGATCAGGATGTCTGAGAAGAGATGCAGCCTGAGGGCATAGATGCCGAGCGTGATCACCAACAGAAGGATGACCACCAGGCTGAGCACCCGGCTGGAGGCCATCAAAAGAGACACGCGCCGAACAAACAGGTCGGGCAGGGAGCAAATCACCACCACCACCACCGATTGCAGCAGCTCCACCGTCCAAAACAGGGGAATGCTCACGCCACGGGTGTTACTCACATGCTCATGCATCAACGTCCAGTGATTGCCCAACACCACGGCGATGGCAAACAGAACGAGCAGCATTGGAGCTCGCAGCGGCAGGGTGAGCAGACGCATCAGAGCCATGGCTGAACGCTAGCCGCAGCAAAGCATCAGGCCTGCCAGAGTGCAGATCTCGCAGCTGAACGCATGACCGGCAGCTCCAGGCAGCCCTTGCTCGGACCCATCCAGAAGTTGCTGCTGGTTGCGGTGGCCCTCGGGCTTGCCGTCACCCTGCTGCTCGTGCGTGGTGGCCTGGAAAGCGAATCACCCATGGAGCAGCTGGCCCGCCGCTCTCTGGAGCCCGAAGCAGCACTGAGCAATGGACGTCCGACAGTGATCGAGTTCTATGCGGACTGGTGCCAGGCCTGCAGAGAGATGGCACCCTCGATGCTGGAGCTGGAGAAGGCCACACGGAACCGCCTGGATGTGGTGCTTGTCAATGTCGACAACCCCCGCTGGCAGGACCTGATTGACCGTTACGACGTCAACGGCATTCCCCAACTGGACCTCTTTGGCCCCAATGGCGAGGTTCGAGGCCGCTCCATCGGGGTCAGACAACCGAGTGAGTTGCAAGCGATCGGCGACGCTCTGATCCGCGATGAACCGTTGCCTGCCCTGCGTGGGATGGGTCAAGGGACGATCAGCAACCTCAGGCCTGACAAAACCATGGACACCGCTGTAACAACAGCAGGACCCCGGAGCCACGGTTGACCAGCCAACAGGGATTGCACCCGTCATGATCAGCCCATAGACATGCCGGCCAACCGATGGACCGTTTCAGGGTCGACCTGATCGCAGCCACGCCGAATCCGCAGCAATGCGTGTACGCCGCGATGCATCAGGACTATTGCGAAGGGTTCGTAGCTGGGGATCGGGACAGCTGGCCGGACGAAGCGCAAGCCGGTGAAATCTGCGTCAAACGCCTTCTGGCAGGGGAACGAGGACATTTCGGCCCCCTTGAACACGCCCAGATCGTGCTGAATGTCGGCTGGTTCCCTCACTCGGTGATGCAACAGGCGCGGACCCATCGCGTTGGGGTGAGCTTCGATGTTCAATCCATGCGCTACACAGGCGAGCGGATCTGCCGTGCTGCCGACGGCGAACTGGACCTGGAGGAGATTGTTTATCTCCGACCCGTCGGCAACTACAGCGACCGCCGCGGCAAGAAATACGCCTACACCCAGGAGCAGCGCGATCTGGACCTCGACCATTGCCGCAAAGCAGCCGAGCGGTACAGAGATCTCTTGCGTTCAGGTTTTGCCGAGGAACATGCCCGCGGCATTCTCCCGTTCGACTACCGCCAGCATTTCGTGGTGAGTTTCAGCCTGCGGGCCTTTCTGCACTTCATGGATCTGAGGGCCAAGCTCGATGCCCAGCTCGAGATCCGTCAACTCTGCGATCTGATGTGGCCACACCTGGTGGACTGGGCACCGCAGTTCGCAGCCTGGTACGAAAAGAGTCGGCTCCACAGGGCGCGGCTGGCCCCCTAAACCGGCGCCATGTGTTTTTTGGACAGCGGGCTTTACCACTTGTGCTGCGAAACTGGATGAGCTAAATGACCTAAGCCACAGGGCCTATCCCCATGTCTGACGACTACGGATCGCGTTACACCAGTGCCTATCCGTTTCCGCTGACTGCTAGCAGCAATCGGCTGTACTCGGGCTCACTCAGCGGATCCATTGGACCCGATGACACCAGCGACGAAGACTGGTTCAAAATCCCGATGCTCAAGGGAGCAAAGTACGAAATCAAAGTCACTGGAGGCCCCGAAGTTTATGATCTGAATGATGCAAAAATCACTTGGTATAAACCAAACGGAACATCCACAAATGATTACTGGTATTTCGATCAACGCAGAAGCGATGGATACATTTTTGACAGCGGAATAGCCACAACATCGGAAATCACTAAAACAGATGATTACTACTTAAAAGTTGAACTAGATTCTTACGCTGACGCTCTAGATGTTGGCAATTACACGGCCAGCGTCGAGCAGCTAACTGAAGGTTTTACCTCCCACCTCACCAATTCTCTGGCAACCAGCATGTCTGACGACTACGGCTCACGCTACACAAGTGCGTACACATTCCCTCTTTCAGCGAACGCCTCCGGCCTTGCATCTGGGTCACTGAAAGGCGTGATCGGACCCGACGACAACAACGACGAAGACTGGTTCAAAGTTCGATTACTCAAAGGTGCAACTTATGAATTCACTGTCTCTGGTGGATCTGAAGTATACGACCTGAATGACGGAAAGATCACATGGTACAAGCCAAATGGCTCATCAACAATTGATTATTGGTACTTCGATCAAAGGAGAAGTGATGGCTACGTTTTTGACAACGGCATCTACACAACGTCTCCAATTTCAACAACCGATGATTACTATCTAAAGGTTGACCTTGATTCTTACGCTGACGCTCTTGATGTTGGGCAATATACGATTGAAGTTGAACAACTAACTCCCGGCTTCGCCGCCCCCACCCCAACCCCTGCCCCTCGTCCGGTTCCAAAGCCGACTGCCGCGCCACTGCCGACCGCCGCGCCACTGCCAACGGCCGCTCCCCTGCCAACGGCCCAGAAACCGACTCCTAGCGCTCAACAGCCTGCAAAACCAGGAGCAAACGCTGGTCCAACAGTGATTAATAATTACTACACCACAAACAACACGAACAACACGAATACCTCAACCAATACAAACAACAATACAAACAACAACACCAACACAACAATCAATAACACCGGCAACGGCAACGTACAAACTGGAGATATTGGCAGTGTTGAAAATACCAATGACATTGATAATGTCATTACGATTGAGAATTCGTTCGAATTAAAGTCGATCAACATCAATCTTTCAAAAGCCATCACTGGAGACAGCAAAAAGTCTGAAAAAGTGGAAGGGACA
>CAZJLQ010000058.1:0-7699 GCA_964546675.1 uncultured Synechococcus sp. | reverse complement strand
AGGATCTAATATAAAAAAGCTAGCAGGTAGAAAAAATCAGGCATTGATGAAAAATAAGAACTAAAAGCAATATCTTATGAAAACAATATTGTGTTCAATTGCTTCATTTTTCGATTGTTAAAATCCAACTAGATTATGTTGCTCAAAAGATGTTTAGAGGTAATTCTCTAAGATTTCAAGGAAATACAAGTTGAGCGTGAATTTTGCAAACGTTTATCGCTTTTGATGGAGGAGCTTGGCACAGCACACCTAGCTCGTGATTGAGCTGACGATATAGAGCCATATCTTGAACCGGAAGCGAAATGAAGAAAGCGAATATACTTGTAAGCGATAAAAACATAAACCAATAAACTTTCATTGAAGCTAGCAGAGAGAGCGTTGCGAGAAAGAAGCAAGAAATACAGATGAAGAATGAATAAAGGCTTTAGACTGTAAATTATTAAGGCTTATAAATATTAATTTAATAGTCGAGTTGAGTCGAAGCTGGATGATTGAGTTTAAGCGGCCAATGTCTTAGCAAATGAGATGGATGTACGAATATAATTTTTAGATATGACAAGTGCTAATCATCTCTTAAATATCTGTAAAGGGAGACAGAGTAAAATAATGTCAATCAGATTAATGTTGGATGGAGTTGATTGTGGCAGGATCAATGAGGAGAGGCAGTTCGAATTACGACAAGCCAGAATGGATATCGGTAGATAATTTATCCTATAAAAAATATATCAATAAACTGGCCAATAGACACGTTAAGACAGAGAGGAAAAAAGGCAATATTTACAGTGTCAAAGAAGTGCTCGACAAAATCCACCGAGCATTCTTAAGTACAAATGGTATCGATCCCTTAGATGGCATCCCCATGGAGAGTTCATTAATCAGTATTTGTAACATTGTGGAAAGTGGTCAATTAATAGGACACGAGAAGGTCTTAAGAAGGCTTCCGACTGTGGCTGTCGATACCAATGAAAAAAAACGGGAATTTATAGTTATAAGCAATCAATCTTTAAAGGCCAAGGGTGAGATGAATGTTGTTGAATTTATTCAGTATTGCACAGGTATAGCCGACTATCAAAGGAATAAGTTGTCGCAGTAATTAATTTAATGGTTGGTGCAACACACACGTATAAGACCAAATCAAAGAAGGCAATCATTGTGACCTGTGCAGCAGAAGTCAAAAGAGTGTAGTAGTATATAATATGAAAGTAAATATGAAGACGATGTTTGACAAAGCAAAGTTCTGTACCCAACTCATTGAGATGTTGATTGTTGAGGAATTTGGAGATAAAGTACGTATAGACAAACTTACAGGATTTGATGGCAATCCCCCTGCTGAGAGTAATAATTATTGTTGTGTTGATGCAAACGAAGAGCAGTCTGAGTTTAGGGGATTGGTAGAAATTGATGGACAGATCAGTTGCTTTATAGCCCAAATTAATTCAAATGATCAACATCGTTCAAAGTTCATACCAGCAGATCAAGTTCTTGATGATCCAAGTGGGCGGCCCCGTAAAATGCAGAATATCATTCAACAAATGATCCTTGGTCGCAAAAAAGGTGTCATGTTGATCCCTGATAATGAAGATGATGCTGTAGATGTTGTCGGAGGTCTGGTTGAGCAAGGTTTTCCAGAGCTCGCTTCGCAATATAGGAATTTTATTATTCGCCAGTTGCAGAAATCGAAATCAAAGTGATTGGACAATGGGCTCCTCACAGTTATAGTTGGTCTATTGATAATCAATTGATGTGAAAAATTTTAGTTTAACCATGCTTTTTAAGTCTCATTTATTCGGCTATCAACAATATCGTGTCCGTTATGATGTGCATGTCGGGTTTTAACGCACCGACAATATATTATTTTGTGAGTGTAAAAGTCCTAGTCATTCAATCTTACTCTAATGAATCAAGACTTTCATGACCATCGAACCTCTTAGGAACCGATTGAGTGCCAGATAATACTAAGTGAACCAAACGCAGTCAAAGAAATAGATTGGGAATTGTTGTACTATCTTTCAATTACATACCTTCTTGTTGTTGATATTGGGCAATAGATCAACAATGCGAAGGTCTAACATTTTTGGAGTAACAATATTGATAAGGATATGCAGTGTTAATTGAAAAACAATAAAATTTAAATTCCTTTGCAAAAATCGCAGAAAAACTCGAAAGGAATTAATATAGTCGAGTATTTTGCTGATAAAATGTATTGTCCTTGGCTTAAGTGTTATGAAATTAATGATAGAGATGCTTCTCGCATTCTAAACTAGCTATCTTATGAGACAAACTCTAAAGCAAACACGATTTAAATGGTAAGGATCAATATTGCATGGGCTGATTCATTGAATATGCAGAGTTATTTAGCCACCAGTATTTTCTTTGTATTGGCGTATTGCTAGTTGTATTTGTCCAACTGCTGCTCGACCAATGTTGAATCCAGCCCATCCGAGTGCCAACATGATTGGAGCAAAGACAAGTAAAATTCTGAGGTCCACAGCGAAATGTGATTAAGAACATAATTATGACAATAATGCCAAATTTTAAAATTAAAATACTACAAGCAAGGCGCCCTACTTGTCACTAAATCAAGAAACTTTGATACGCGTACCCTGGCTTTTTGAAACCATCATATGATTGCGTTCGAGAAGCAAGACTATGCATACATTGCTAACAAAAAACACTACGGTCACCTCAATTTTCAGTTAAAGATAAATGGAATTATGAATCAAATGATCGAGCCAAACTGGGATTATTTCATCAATGCACCTTTAGACGAGGGCACGCAGCGTTTTGATACGAAGACCGAACGAGCCTTGCATGCCCGTGTTGTCGCATCAGAAGCTAACTGGATGCAATATCAGACTGTTCAAAGATTAATGACCTGGCAACAAGCAATACATGATCTTTGTACCTATCGTGATGGAAGAAGGAATACTCCTTAAGCGATTGGCGTAAGGCTACCAAGACATGTCTTCGTCAACCAATAAAGAGGCAACCACCCCAAGTGCAAGGCCGCAGGAGATTACATGAGACCAGAAATTTAGCCAGAGGAGAAAATTGACTGGCATTAGTTTAAAACATTTAATTGTAGGCTATCAATGCTTTGAGACAGAAAAGATAATGCAAAACAATGGCAAACGACAATTGTCATTTCCAAAGGATAAAATAAGACAACCATACGGGTAAAAAAGAGACTCTCGGCGGATCAAACATCACTCTAGTGAAATCTGCTTTAGTAAAATAGTAGAAAATGAATCCACATGTACCAAGATTATACTGCAATCTTCTTGTTGTTATTCACTGCTGTGCCGCTAGTCGTAGTCGCTGGAACAGCTTTCTTTTATATCCGCAATAATGAAAGAAAAACACCATTGAAGCGTGAAGATTTCTATAGATAGTGACAATTAATTTTGGCAATTACTGGGTTTAATGACCTCCGTCTCAGTAATTGGTCAACAATGCTTTCTACTTGCTGGCCTGATTCACCACATATTGAATTATTTTTTGTTAAAAAGTTCGAATTTCTTCGAATACTGATTATTCTTTGATGCATGGACTTTTTGATGATTCAACTAGTCGCTGGTTTTATTTTCAGCTTCTTAATTATTGCAATACGGTTTATTGAGGAATGCCTCTGTTCTTGCATTCCTCTAATTGTTGATGACTAAGTTCGTCCAATTTAGAGAATTCTACCCAATGAATGCAGTCGACCGGACAAGTATCGATTGCTTCTTGGATTCTTTCAATAGAATCACCATCTTGACGAATCGCACGACAACGACCTGTGTGGTTAACCATCGTAAAAGTGTTAGAAGCGACGTGAGCACAGTAACGACAGCCGATACAGTCACGCTCATCAACCCACACAGCTTTTTCACGAATCGTGCCGCCTAATAGTGGTTCCTTGCCTGAAGGAACCACTTTTAACAGAGGAGTTTGTGCTGTAAAAGCTGCTTCTACGGACAACGCAACAAAATAAACTAATTAATTATCACAGCGCAAAAAAAAACAACTGGTCAGGTGATCGATACTCTTGAAAATAAAATACCTTGTTGAGCCAACAAAATAGACAAGATATGCACCAATAAGATCAATTGACGCGTCAGGTGTGCTTCATTGAATTGATCAAATAGGCACCTAGACAGCTCACTTGCTATCGATGGAGAGAATTATTTTGCTTTAAGTGAGTAGCCGGCGAGATGCGATCGTTTCAGATGGACGATCAGAAAGGTTGCATTGACATATGGTTTCTTATGAGTTCAATCCAGTGCATTGATATTGAATACATCATATTCAATAGTTAAAGCGACTAACAATAATGAAATTTCTTAATTGGCGAACAAACTATGTGAAATATCCAACGAACTTTTAACACATGATTTGCTCAAACGGGCAGCCTATCGACAATTTGATTCATATGTTACTTGCTGGTCATGCAAAGATTGCAAAATGCCGTAAAAAAAATACAGATTCGTGCGCTCGATCCTTTAAATTGATCACATATCAATGTTTAATTGATTTCATGTCACTATCAAATTTTGAGATTGCAGTTGGAGGTATCACATCCATACCAGTCCTTGGAGGTCTTGTGTTTTTAGGATACAAAAGTTGGGGGGAAAAAAATCTTGATGCGTCCAAGCTCAAGCCAAAAAAAGCAGTAGCAAAGAAAAAAGATCCCACACCCAAACCTGCGACTGCTGAAAAGCCAGTTAAGAAAGACGAAGTTTCAGCTAAAGTAGAAAAGACAGCAAAAACTGCGTCACAAACAAATGCTGAACCCAAGGCAACGTAGGAAAAGTCACCTGAAAAATAACTTTAATAATCTTTGCAAGCATATTGGATAGTTTTCATCTGAAATGAAGCATTGGTATTTATTTTTTGGCGTTCATGAATTCTATTGTTTCAGTATCTTCCATATACTTTGGTAGTTTGCCAGTGATTTTTGATTTATTTTGAGTTGCTACAGCCCCAATATGAGTAATATTTAGTGATCATATCGATTAAATTCTTCATTGATTCTCGGAAAAATATATCAAGGAAGACGAGCATCAGCTTATTGTTTGCTCCCTAATCTAACAATTTCAATTAACTTTCGACACAAGTCGCCTTGCCGTTCTTCACTAGAGAACGCAACATGTGGCCAGTTATGGCGACGTAATTAAGACCAGAAAATAACTCATTTTAATCTCTGTATCGTTACCATTTGATTAAAATAGTTGCAACCGCATTGGCAATCAGATGAGTAATGCCGCTAGCTATTCATGGCCAGACAACTTCAAAATAGCTATTGCCAAAGCAATGTCAGCTCCATTCCTATCTAAAACTGGAATAAACTCTCTTTTTATATTGATTTATTCATATATTATCGTTCCAAAATTAATCATGAATTCGAATGATCTTAGCGTCCTGATTGCAGTATTTCCCGCCACAATAGTCACAATTGGTGTTTGGCTTTCATTTACAAATAAGGTGTTTTCGTGATTATGGAAACTGCTGAAATTCAAGAACTCCAATTGACTGCTTTCAGAAATTGGGGATTTGTATTCTTCTTTGCTGGTGCTGCATTTCACTGCATCGATTTTCTTGGTACAGAAAAAACGCTTGAATGGGCGATGGGACAATTTTTCTTAGCTGCATTTATTCTAACGTCTTTATTTTGGATTAGAAAAGCAATAAAGAAACGGGTTTGGAAGTTTTTATAGATTTGCAGGTATTTTTAGCTGAATACTGGTATCAATCAAGTCATTGAATGACAAATTATATGTGTTGAGAATGGAAAGGACAGTTAAAGAATTGTTTGCATTAATTTCTGATCAAGGACTAGAAGATAATGCATCTAGTTAATTGTAAACGTTGCGAATTAAAGGGGGCAACCATGCATGGACTTTTCACTTATTGATTGGAGGGCTTATTGGGATGTATGTGAAAGGTATGGTGGTGGATTTTTTATATAGAATTTTTATGATACAAAGTTGAAAAAATAATGATACAAGCTTGCGCGTAGAATTTTATCTCCTTAAGGTCAGTGCATGTTATTTTATAAATTTAAATGGACGTGAATTTTACAATCATTTATGCATCTGCAACTGGTCATACAGAAAATATCGCTGAGAGATTACATCAGTTGATTCCTAGATCTGAATTAAAAGATCTTGATTACATTGATCATACCAAGGAATTGACGGAATCAGATGCATTGATTTGTTGTATTCCAACATGGAATACAGGGGCAGAAGAACAACGATCTGGTACTTCTTGGGATCAACATATCGATAATATTCCTGCAACTGATTTTTCTAATAAAATTGTTGCTATCGTCGGCTTGGGAGACTCAGCTGCATTCAGTAAATATTTCTGTGATGCAATGGAAGAGTTGTATACTGCATTTAAGAAAGCAGGCGCAAGACTGATTGGAGAAGTTGCGACAGAAGGGTATATCTTTGATGCTTCCAAAAGTGTGATCGACGGTAATTTCTGTGGACTACCAATCGATGAAGATAATGAATCGGAAAAGACAGAAGAAAGGCTGTCGCAATGGGCTGCCCAAATCACATCACAAGTCTAAAGACCGATTCGACATCATTTATCAGAATACAGATATGCACCCACCTCGCATCTACAGGGTTGGGATCAGACTAGGTTTTAATTTGCAATCATCTTTCTGCTATCCCCCACCCATTCTTTGTAAAGCAGCAATGTTTGTGAGTCTTTGATTAACAAATTTATTGCTGACTTTAATGTATTTAACCCCCTCTTTGTTCGAATGAATTCAATAAAATTTTATCGTTTTTGGTGCGCTAGGCAAATGAAATGATATTTGCTGACGTTGCAATATGAATGATTAGAGCAGAATTCGGGCACGAAAGCTTGGCATAGAAATTTCTAATTAAGTTAACCCAAATTGAGGTACCAGTGTACATAACCCACAAGTTGTGCAACCATCCCCTTGCCTGTTATGAGTTCGCCGAGTATCGCTGCTGTGAAACCAACCATCGCAACCCGCCCATTAATTTGTTCGACAACGGAAAGGCTCGACGTATTCCAGGGGCGATGCGTTGTTAATGATTCCCCAAATTTCTCAGTCGCTTCGTATTTAAATTCCTGACGGGGCATCAAATTCAAATCAAGGTATCCGGCCACTTTGGCTGATCCACCCCACGTTTTGTCAAGTAAAAAAATGGCCTGCTTTGGCCGGAGCACAAATTCATGCTGGAGTCAGCACAAGTGGCTTGTGTGAGAGCCTGTGGTCAAAAAAGCAGCCATCATTGATGATCAATGATGGAAACCACAGAGAGAGGAGGTAGGTCGAAACGATATTGATTCGAAATGCGATCCGATCAGTTGGTCTGAATGCGAGTCTGTTCAGGCAGCTTGCTGGTCACCATCGATTAGATCTGCTTCCAATCTGGAGATGCTTGGCAGTGGGTCTGGTCTGCCATCAGCAATGGCGCGTGCACGTCTATAAAACCAATTCTCCGTTGCACCTCTCGCTTCCATATCGATAGCGATTTTCAGCCAATTGCTAATTTCGTGTTGATCCATCATTGCAGTTCTAGTTGTTGTGCATCAATAACAGCAACTAGGGAATGAAAGTGTGGTAGTAATGATGACATTGATTTGGCTTGTGTGAGGGATTCAGAGTTTCTTCAATGATCAATTTTATTTTCTAAGTAAGGTACGATCGATAAATGTGGTCAGAGAAATT
>CAZJLQ010000057.1:0-7754 GCA_964546675.1 uncultured Synechococcus sp. | reverse complement strand
GCGTGTTCGGCAGTTTCGGCTGGAGCGGTGAAGCGGTGGATCTCCTGGAGACCAAGCTCCGTGATGGTGGCTTTCAGTTCGGCTTCGAGCCGATTCGCGTCAAGTTCAGCCCGGATACAGCCAAAGTGAAGGAGCTGGAGGAAACCGGAACCCGCTTTGCACGCCAGTTGCTGAAGGCCCAAAAGCGCGCCCAACGGCGCAGTGCCGGTGGGCTGAGCGAAAGTCGCAGCGATCCAGCCGTGATCGCCCTTGGTCGCGTGATCGGATCTCTCTGTGTTTTGACGACCCGAAAAGGCGAACTCAGCGGCGCGATGGTGGCCAGCTGGGTGAGTCAGGCAAGCTTCTCACCGCCGGGGATCACTATCGCTGTAGCGAAGGACCGCGCTGTCGAAGCCCTGCTGCACAAGGGAGACCGTTTTGCATTGAACGTGCTTGCTGAAGGACGTGAAACCGGTTTGATGAGACAGTTCCTGCAGCCGTTCGACCCCGGTGCGGACCGCTTTTCCGGATTGGAGCTTCAGGACAGCCCAGCCGATCAGCCCCTTCTTCCCGATGCATTGGCCTGGCTTGAAGGGGAAGTGTCGCAGCGCATGGAGTGCGGTGACCATTGGTTGTTGTACGCCCGTGTCAATCACGGTGGAGTGTTTGACCTGACGGGGTCAACCGCTGTGCACCATCGCCGCAGTGGCGCCAACTATTGAGATCAGATCAGGCAGATCAACTGGCGTTGACGCCCTGACCAACGGGAGATCGACAACGCCATGGGTGGCCGTAAGGGTTTCGGGCATCAAAGCCTGACGGCCAGACGAAACAAGCCATGATCAATCGACACGATCCTGGTTCAGATCAGCTTGCAGTGGGTTGTGGACCCATCCCAGGACGATCAGGATCAATGCAGAGGAATTGTGAAATCAAATGGCTGACCAACCTGTCGATCTGCTGGTGATCGCGGCCAGCAATGGGGAAAATCTCAAGCTTGCAGAACGCTTTGTCGAGAGTGCATCCCCCAGAGGGGCAAGCTGCGAACTTCTGGATCTCACCACGCTGAGCCTGCCGGTCTTCACACCAAGGATCAAAGGAGAGACACCACCACAAGGTCTTTCTGCCCTTGAAGGGCAGTTGTCCAGGGCCCAGCGCTGGGTGATCTGTGCCCCGGAATACAACGGTTCAATCCCTCCTGTCTTGAGCAATGCAATCGCATGGCTTTCTGTTCAGGGTTCCGATTTCCGCGCTCTGTTCAATGGTCGTCCGGTGGTCATTGCCAGCGTGTCGGGCAGCGGAGGGATGGAATTGCTGGTCAGCCTCCGGATCCAACTGATTCACCTCGGCGCTCAAGTGGTAGGCCGTCAGTTGCACAGCACAAAAAGCAAACCACCTCGCCAGGAGACCATCGATGACCTGCTGGCACGCCTCCTGCAGCTTCAACCATTGAGCCTGTGAAACTTCGCCTCAGTTCCGAGCGCTTCCACAGTCAGAACGATTGGCTCGACTCTTGGCACAGCTTTTCATTTGCTGATCACTACAGCCCGGACTGGACGGGATTTGGCCCTTTGCGAGTGATCAATGACGACACCATTGCCGCTGGACACGGGTTTGGCATGCACCCTCACCGCGATATGGAAATCGTCACGGTGATGGTGGCTGGACGACTCACCCATCGGGACTCCATGGGGCATGAGGAGGTCCTGAACGCAGGAGAAGTGCAACGCATGAGCGCTGGAACCGGACTCGTTCACAGTGAAATGAACCGAGACGCTTCCAGCTGCAGGCTGATTCAGATCTGGATCGCACCCAGAGACAACAACCTGCCACCGGCTTACGAACAGAAAGCGTTTGCGATCGGGCGCGAATGGACAGCCCTTCTGGATCCCAAAGGAGAGGACGGAGCGATGGCGGTCGAGCAAACCGTTCGACTGTGGCGCGCTCAACCTCAGCCAGGTGATCGCCTATCGATACCCCAAACAGCCGAGGGATCACAAATCTGGATGCAGGTGATTGATGGCGCAATCGACTTGAGTTCTCAGCCGGAAAAACAGATGCGCCTGGAACGCGGGGATGGCGTCGGCACCGAACGGGACGACCCAAGACTTGCGACGCTGATTGGATCTGAATCAGGCGCAGACATCCTCCTTTTCAGCCTCAACGGCACAGAGCATGCATCACGCTAGATGTGGACAACCAAACTCGATTTGGACGGTATCTTTTCATACAAAACGCGTCAATTGATACAGAACGAGCAAGCAATGAAGCCGAAACATCGCAGTCGCTGTCAAGAATCAGCCTCTTGAAGTTTGAAGATCAGAACCAAGCCGAAAGACTTTCCGTACAAACAGGCAACACCACATCTTGTGCGGTGAAATAACGGTGCCAAGAATCAATGATCCCTCGAGCGATGGGATTTGTGATGAATCATTCCGAAGCAATTCGATACCGGGGCTTTCTCTTGCTCCCGCAAAACAATCAAAGCTGGCTGGTTCGCCCTGAACGAAGCCCTATGACCCTGCTTCCATTCAGGACACCCACCTGCTCTCTTGAAGATGTCAAAGCGTTATTGGATTGGAGGCTTTCTCAGGAATCAATTGAAATCAACGTGGCGTGATCTTCAGGCTGCTGCCGGCGGTGGTGTTGGCGCTCCCGAGGGCTGCAGGGGGATCACAAGGGTGTGCCAATGAGCAGGCTTGGCTGGCCGACTCCGCCTGGCTTGACGAACTCCGAAAGGAACTCTCACCACGTTGGTGCCATCAACCTGGAGAGTGTGACCGCGCTTGAAGGCTGATTCGAGCCCTTCGGGAAGGGGGGGAAGACTCGGAGATGGATTGGAATTGATGTTGATCCGATCCATAGGTCTTCCAGGCTTACGCGCCAGTTGTCGGATAGTTTGATGACAGGCGCAAGGGGAAGGCGCGAAATCAAACCAATTTTTCCGTTTTCCGTGAAAATTTAACCTGCGCAGCGCCTCAACACCAGATCAAACAAGACTCAAGCCGCCTCTGCAAGGTCTTCCACCGACGGACAGGTGCAGACCAGGTTGCGATCGCCAAAAGCATTGTCAATCCGCGCGACAGCGGGCCAGATTTTGTTCTGCTCTTGACCAGGCATCGGGAACACGGCAGCGGTTCGGCTGTAAGGACGATCCCAGTCGTCGGCCAGGGCAGCCGCCATCGTGTGTGGCGCCCGCTTCAGCGGG
Organism: uncultured Synechococcus sp.; assembly: GCA_964546675.1. Classification (GTDB taxonomy): domain Bacteria; phylum Cyanobacteriota; class Cyanobacteriia; order PCC-6307; family Cyanobiaceae; genus Parasynechococcus. Next base: position 4,567 of record CAZJLQ010000057.1, on the reverse strand, counting down.
TTGTTGAGGGGATCCATGCGACCGGATTCAATCTCCCTCGCCTCGGAGCGGATCGCGATCATGGCGTCACAGAACCGATCCAGTTCAGACAGGCTTTCACTTTCGGTCGGCTCCACCATCACCGTTCCGGCAACAGGCCAACTGACGGTTGGGGCATGGAATCCGAAATCCATCAAACGTTTGGCAATGTCGTCAACATCGAGACCAGCACTGCGCTTCAGGGGGCGAAGGTCGAGAATGCACTCGTGGGCAACACATCCCGTTGATCCCCTGAACAGCACGGGGTAGTGCTCGTCGAGGCGATGGGCCAGGTAGTTCGCCGCGAGCAAAGCAACAGCACTGGCCTGACGAAGTGCCGGTGCGCCCATCATCCGCAGGTACATCCAACTGATCGGCAGGATCCCGGCACTGCCCAAAGGAGCGGCCGACACGGGACCGATCGCTGGTCCGGCAGACGTTGTTGTGAGGGGATGACCCGGCAGGAAGGGGGCAAGATGAGCCGCCACACCGATCGGACCGACCCCCGGACCACCACCACCGTGGGGAATGCAGAACGTTTTGTGCAAGTTCAGATGACAGACATCGGCGCCATAGGCTCCGGGCCTGCAAAGACCGACCTGGGCATTCAGGTTGGCCCCGTCGAGATACACCTGACCGCCGTTCTGATGGATCAGGTCGCAGATGCGACGAATGCCAGGTTCAAACACCCCGTGCGTTGAGGGGTACGTGACCATGAGCGCAGCCAGGCGATCAGCGTGTTCGAGCACCCGAGCCGCAAGGTCCTCCTGATCGATGTTGCCCTCCGCATCGCAGGCCACCGGCACGACACGCAATCCCGCCATCACCGCACTTGCAGGATTGGTGCCATGGGCACTGGTAGGGATCAGGCAGACATCACGATGCGATTCGTTGCGCGACAAATGCCAGGCCCGAATCACCAGCAACCCCGCGTATTCCCCCTGGGATCCGGCATTGGGCTGAAGAGACACGGCAGCAAAACCCGTCAGCGCCGCCAACCAGGTTTCAAGATCCGCTGCAAGCCGTGTGTACCCAGAGGACTGATCAGCGGGCGCGAAAGGATGAAGCGTTGCGAAATCCGGCCAGCTCACAGGCAGAAGTTCCGCGGCTGCGTTGAGCTTCATGGTGCAGCTCCCGAGCGGAATCATGCCGTGCACCAGGGACAGATCACGGCTCACCAGACGTTGGATGTAACGCATCAGCTCCGTCTCGCTGCGGTAGCGATGGAAGACCTCCTGCGTCAGCCAGGGCCCGCTGCGGAGGGGAACGCCATCAAGATCTCCCGTCACGGTGGCAACGAGGGCCGGGGGATCCCGATCCAGTGCAGCAGCCAGTGCACCGATCAGCGCCTCGAGTTCTTCATCGGTGCTGCATTCATCCAATGCGATCCCGAAACCAGTCGCCTCAGCAATGGCAGCCCCGTGGGGGAGGACCTGAAGGTTGAATCCCGCCGCCAGCGCAGCGCGATGCACCACCGGCGCCTGTGGAGTCTCCACCACCAGAGAATCGAATCTTGGTTGAACCTCAAGAGGAAAACCCAGCGCTCGCAGTGCAGCTTCCAACCGCTGTCGCCGGGCAACGATCCGCCGGGCAATGGACGTCAGACCTTCCGGGCCGTGATGGACGGCGTAAAACGACGCCATCACAGCCAGTAAGACTTGTGCTGTACAAATGTTGCTCGTGGCTTTGTCGCGGCGAATGTGCTGCTCACGGGTCTGAAGAGCGAGCCGCAGAGCCGATCGACCCTCAGCGTCTTTTGAACGGCCAACCAAACGACCTGGAATTTGACGCTTGAAGGCATCCCGCGTTGCGAAGAAGGCAGCATGGGGTCCACCGAACCCCATGGGCACACCCAATCGCTGAGCGCTGCCGACAGCGATATCAGCACCCAACTCCGCCACCGGAGCCATCAGTGTCTGGGCGAGTGGATCAATTGCAACGGTGACCAGAGCACCGACGGCGTGACAGTCGGCGATCAGTGGGGTTGGATCCCAGAGACGCCCATCCGCCCCCGGCAACTGCAGGAGCACTCCGAAAACCTGCTCGTCGGGAACGACATCCTCAGGCCGAATCCGATCGAGCTGAATGCCAAGCGGTTGAGCACGGGTTTGAAGGACTGCCCAGGTCTGCGGCAAAACCGCCGCATCGACAAGAAAGCGTTTAGCGCCTGAACGACGGCACACCGAATAACTCAAGGCCATCGCCTCAGCCGCCGCGGTTGCTTCGTCCAGCAACGAGGCATTGGCAATGGGCAAGCCCGTGAGCTCACTGATCAGAGTCTGAAAATTGAGCAAGGCCTCAAGACGACCTTGGGCAATCTCCGCCTGGTATGGGGTGTAGGCGGTGTACCAGGCAGGGTTTTCAAAGACGTGGCGTTGAATCAGCGCCGGCGTCGCTGTTCCGTGGTAACCGAGGCCGATGAGTGATCGGCACCGTTGATTGGTTGCGGAGATGTCTCGCAGGTGCTGCAACGCCGTGGCTTCATCGCAACCTGCCGGCAACACCTCCGCCGGTGGTTCTCGATCAAGAATGTCAGCGGGGACGACATCCGCGATGAAGGCATCGAGATCGCTGTAGCCGAGTGCAGCAAGCATCCGCTGCTGATCCTCTTCTCCGGGCCCGAGGTGGCGCTGCAGGAAAGGAGAAGACAAGTCCGTGGGCCGGTAAGTGCAGCAGATCGTAAAGAAGGATGACCGGAACCGATGTCAGTCGGCATTCACCTTCATGCCGTAGGCCGCCGCATCGAGCAGAGCCTCCAGTTGTGTCAGGTCCTTGGGCCGCACAACGAGGAGCCAGCCCTCGCCATGGGGATCGTTCTGCAACTGCTCCGGGCTGTCGAGGACAGCGTCGTTGCGCTCAACAACTTCGCCATCCAAGGGCGCATACATGTCTTCAACCGCCTTGACGGACTCAACGGAGCCGAAGCTGCTGCCCTTGCTGAGATCAGCACCCACCTCTGGCAGATCGACAAAAACAATGTCACCAAGCTGATCGACGGCAAACGCACTGATTCCAACCCGAACCAGTTCGCCATCAGCATTGGCGTACTCGTGGCTGTCGGCGAAGCGGAAGGAGGCGGGAAACTCGAATGCCATCGGTGAACGGGTCAGGCCATCCCAGTCTGCGGGAGATCAATCAGCCCTGCCGCATCCAGCGCCGTGAGCGCGTCTGTCAGAGCCAATCGGATGTGGGTGCGATGGGTTCCGCCCTGAACGAAAAGATCGAAAGGATCACGCAAAGGGGCATCTGCGGAGAATTCACTGGTGGATCCGTCAATGAACGTGCCCCCCGCCATCACCAGCGCACTGGCATAACCAGGCATTTCCGCTGGAACGGGATCGAGATAGGACCCGACAGGCGAACAGGCCTGAAACGCACGACAAACAATCTTGAGGGCCTCGGGAGTGCCAAGGCGCACGGCCTGGATCAGATCGCTGCGCATCCCTCCGGCAGCCGGTTGTACAGGGAAGCCAAGACGAGCGAAGACGCCAGCCACCAGATCGGCACCGATCAAGGCCTCGGAGACCATTTGCGGCGCGAGGAAGATCCCCTGCAACACCAGACGATGGAGATCAAAGCCAGTTCCGCCATCCATACCGATTCCAGGGGCCGTCAACCTGCAAGACGCTTGGCGGACCAGATCAGCCCTTCCTGCCACATACCCCCCTGCGGGCGCGATGGTGCCACCTGGATTTTTGATCAGGGATCCGGCGATCAGATCGGCACCGACAGCGGGAGGCTCCAGCGCTTCGACGAACTCTCCATAACAATTGTCGACGAAGCAAACGCAATCGGGCTGACGCTCGTGAATGCGCTGGCACAGGTTGCCGATCTCGGCGATGGATAGCGATGGCCTCCAGCTGTAGCCGCAGCTGCGCTGAATCAGAACCAGCTGCGCTGAACGGCTCAAAGCTCGATCCAGCGCCAACCGATCCACCTCTCCGCTGCTGCTGAGGGCAATTTCGTCGTAGGTGATCCCGAATTCAGCCAGGGATCCCTGGCCATGACCGCGCAAGCCGATCACTTCCTCAAGCGTGTCGTAAGGGCGCCCTGTGATCGATAGCAGGCGGTCCCCGGGCCGCAGTACACCGAACAGCGCTGCAGCGATGGCATGGGTTCCACTGACGAACTGCAGCCGAACAGCGGCGGCCTCAGCCCCCAAAACGCGCGCAAACACTCGATCGAGCACGTCCCTGCCCTGATCACCATGGCCGTAGCCGGTCAACGAAGCGAAGTGCTGCGTCCCAAGCCGCTCGTCTCGGAAGGCATCGAGCACCCGCTCCAGTCCCTGTTGCACTGCAGCGGTGCGAAGGGCCGCCTGGGGCTCCTGTTCCCTGGCAACGTCCTCCACCAAATCCCGGGCACGATCCCGAACGGGATGGTCAACTTCACCACTCTTCACCGCGTCACTCCCGGCGCCAGCACTGCAGCATGCCCCCTCGGCCACGGATCGGCCCGGCAATTCCTTTAGATTTCGGTCACTAATGGCACCATCCGCTCCGGGGTTCCCTGTATGAGCGGCTCTGCCAACCCCTGGAGTTTTCCTGTT
>CAZJLQ010000056.1:0-7771 GCA_964546675.1 uncultured Synechococcus sp. | reverse complement strand
AACAAGACCAACAGGGCGTAGCTTTTCCCCTCCAGTGAGAAACGGATCGGATAGGGGCTGCAGAACACCAGCAAAGCAGCGAGTGGAACAGCCAGATGGCGCATCACCCCCATCTCCGCTGCCAGCGCAGCGGTCTGAACCAAGATGACGACACCACCGAGGCCGTAGGCCAGCCAGGACAACAGGCGCAAGCTGATCGGGTTCTGCCCGATCAGCTGTCCCCAGACCCACAGCAACCCGTAGTAGAGCGGAGGGTGGGTGTCCTCACGCAGCATTGAGAGGAGGGCCAGAGGGCTGGGCTGGAAACTTTTGCCAACGCTGTAAAGCTCGTCACTCCAGAGACCAGTGGCGTCGATCAGCAGCAGGGAGCGAAAGGCAAAGGCCAGGGCGACGCCAGCCACCAGGGTGATTCCCATCCAGGTGAAGCGGCTCATCGACCTTGTCCGACTCATCGACCCTGATCGATGACAGCCAGCCGCCTGCGTTTCAATTCGGCGCCGAGGTCGGGCCCAGGCTGCCAACCCTCAGCGAGCAGCTGCCGGGCCGTGATCGGCGAGAGGCAGTGGCGCCAGCGGCCCCACCAGCGCAGGAGAAACCGCCATTGGGCAGGACGTTCGCAGATCAGCAGCGCCACGGCCTCGGGCTGGCAACCGAGGGATTCAAGCGCCACGGTCCAACGCGATGGAGCCGCCTGATCAGACGGAGCGCTGGAGCGCAACCAGACGCGAAGCTCCAGCAACTGTTGAAGCCACTGCTGATGTTGCCCTGGAATCTGCAGTCGCCTCGCCGTCGCCAGCGGATCGATGGCCCCAGCCAGCCAAGCCGGGAGCAACGGCAGACCCAGCCGTACGGCCCAGTGCAGGCGACGACGCCAGGTCGAATCGCCCTGTAGCGCAGAGTCGATTAGGGGAAGAGCGCCCCAACGCTCAAGGTGATGGAGGGCCAGCTCCCATGGCTCATTGGTGAAGAGACGATCCAGCTCCATCCGACATCGCGTCGCCAATGCAGGCGGTGCTTCTGATGGAGGGTCGCCGGACCGCCAGGCCCAGGGCCAGGCAGCGATCGTGTTGTTGAGCTGTTCCAGGGAGGACGGATCCAACCCGAACCCAAGCCGGGCGCCGTAACGGGCAGCGCGAATTAAACGCGTGGGATCGTCGCTGACGCTGTTTCGATGCAAAAAAACGAGTTGCCGGGCCTCGAGATGAACGCAGCCTCCAAAGGGATCGATCAGCTCACCGGAGATGAGATCAAGCGCCATCGCGTTGATCGTGAAATCGCGGCGTTTCAAGTCCGCCTGCAGCGATCCCGGCGTCACCTGGGGATTCCGACCCGGCGCCGGATAAACCTCGGCACGGGCCGTCGCCAAATCCAGTGGCAGCCCATCCAGGCACAACTCAACGGTGCCAAAGGCCGGATAAGAAAGGCAGCGGCTCAGGCGCTTGGGTCCACAACGCTCGCGCAACGCTGCGGCGAGTTGCTCGGCATGGCCTTCCACCACCAGGTCGAGATCGGGAACCCCAAGCCAGGGATGCCCGTGGTGGCGATGCAACAGGGCATCCCGCACGGCTCCGCCAACCAACGCCAACCGCCTCACCCCTGCATGCTGAGCAGCCAACCGCAGCTCCTCCAGCAGGGTGGACGGCACACCCGGCAGATCCAGTGCCAGGGGAGTCATCGACTGACGTGAAGGACAATGACCTGATCATCACGGATCCAGCGTTTGTCCGCTCTGACCCGCTGCCTGCAGGAAGAAGCCAATGCGATCGCCTCAGCGGCGGAGCGCTTGTCCGCTGCGGAGGTAGAAGCGGCCCTGGCTCTGCTCGAGCGCTGTGCGGACCAACGCGCCAAGCTCGTGATCACCGGTGTGGGCAAAAGCGGCATCGTGGCCCGAAAGATTGCGGCCACGTTCTCGTCCATCGGATTGATGGCCCTCTTCCTCAACCCTGTGGATGCCCTCCACGGCGATTTGGGTGTTGTGGCACCGGAGGACGTCTGCCTGCTGCTCTCGAACAGTGGTGAAACGGGCGAATTGCTGGAAGTTCTGCCTCACCTGAAGCGACGCGGCACGGCCAGGATCGCCATCGTCGGTCGCGCCGAATCCTCCCTTGCTCGCGGCAGTGATGTGGTGCTGGAAGCGGGGGTGGACCGTGAGGCCTGCCCGCTCAACCTGGCGCCGACCGCCAGCACGGCGGTGGCCATGGCGATCGGCGATGCACTGGCAGCGGTCTGGATGGAACGACGCGGGATCTCCCCGGCGGACTTCGCCTTGAATCACCCCGCAGGATCCCTCGGCAAGCAGCTCACCCTGACGGCCGCCGATCTGATGGTGCCCGCTGCCAAGCTGCACCCCCTGCGCCCGCACACACCGCTGCCTGATGTGATCGGGGGCCTGACGCGCGACGGCATCGGCAGTGGATGGGTGGAGCACCACGATCGTCCAGGGGCCCTGGCCGGGATCATCACGGACGGCGATCTGCGCAGGGCGCTTCAGGATCACAGCGCCGAGGAATGGACCACCCTCCAAGCTGCCGATCTGATGACAGTCGACCCGATCACGGTTGAGGCGAACGTGCTGGTGGTGCATGCCCTTGAGCAGATGGAGCGCAACCGCCGCAAGCCGATTTCGGTGTTGCCGGTGGTGAACAGCGAGCGTCGTCTGCTCGGCCTGCTGCGGCTGCATGACCTAATCCAGGCCGGCCTCGCATGAATCCCTTGAAGGCGTTGCGCTGGCAAGCGCTGAACCGACGTCTGTCCCGGATCCGCCTGGTGGTGCTGGATGTGGACGGCGTTCTGACCGATGGAGGGCTGTGGTTCGATCCGAACGGCCAGTTGCTCAAACGGTTTGATGTCCGGGACGGGCTCGGCATCCGACTTCTGCAGCAAGAGGGACTGCAACTGGCCTTTCTGAGCGGTGGACAGGGAGGAGCGACGGAGGTTCGGGCCCGTCAGCTTGGAATTTCCCACTGCCTGATCGGCATCAAGGACAAGCCCGCCTGCCTCGAACGCCTCCAGACAAATCTGGGGGTGACACCAGCGCAGACCGCCTTCCTCGGGGACGATCTCAATGATCTGGCGGTTCGCCCGGTCGTGGGACTGCTCCTGGCCCCATCAGATGCCTGCAAGCCAATGCGCCGGGGTGCCGATGCTGTTCTTCAACGCCGCGGTGGCCAGGGAGCGGTGCGGGAGCTGGCGGAGCGCATCCTGCAGTCACGCGGTGCATGGCAGGCCTTGGCCCGGACCGGTTGGCGGGACCGCAACGACTGAGCCTGCTCAGTCGATCGAGCGCGCCATCGCTCTGGCTTGCTCCAGCTGGTCAGCGGTGTCAACCGAAAGCGATGTGCCATCCACTTCAAACGTGGCAATCGTGTGGCCCGCCTCAATCAGGCGCAACTGCTCGAGCCGTTCCAGATCCTCCAGGGGAGAGGCCGGAAGTTGGTGCCATCCGGCCAGCACATCCCCGCGGAAGCCGTACATGCCCACATGGCCCCAGTAGGTCGCATGGCCGTGCCACTCAGACGGATCCACATCCCTGACATGGGGGATCGCGGAGCGAGAGAAATACAGGGCGCGTCCGTCGTGGGCCAGCAACGTCTTGACGACATTGGGGTTGTGAATCGTGTCCGGCTTGAGCCGGTACACCGGAGTCACCACTGCTGGAACAGGATCCAGGCGAGCAAAGGTCTCGGTCATGGCCGTGACCACCGCGGGATCCAGAAACGGCTGGTCGCCCTGGACATTGATCACGGCCGTGCGCAAGGGATCAGGCTCCCGACCTCCCCAGGCGAGGGCCATCAACGGCTCCACTACCGAGGCGATCCGCTCGCTGCCGGAGCTGCAGTGCTCGGCGGTCATCAGCACGGGGAAACCCCAGTCATCCGCCAAACCCTGCAGCTGCCTGCTGTCTGTGCAGAGCACTACGGCCTCAGGTCCCACCGCATCGCGACAGCGCTCAAGAACCCGTTGGATCATCGGCCGCCCGCCGATGTCCGCAAGAACCTTGTTGGGCAGGCGGGATGATCGCAACCGGGCCGGTACAGCGACCACACTGCGGCGCTCCATGCTCAATCCCACAGCTTCATCGCATCGTCTCTGGCACTGAACCATTCCGCCGCCAGCGGACCTCCCATCGTCCGCTGCTCCCGGAACCAAGGGCCGCCAAGTGTCCAGTGCAGAAGCTGCGGCTCGTCACCCTCCTGGGGCGGGGCTTGCACATCAACCAGGTGATTCCAGGGGCCTTGGATCGCACCGATCTCATGGTCACCGTCCAACCAATGGAAGCGATGCAGCTCCAAACCAGTCGCGCTGTTGACGTACTCAACAGTGAGCTTGGTGCAGCGATTGCAGTTCAGGAGCATGAGGGAACTCCAGTTCTTCTTCGGGTAGGCGCTCTGTACCTCTCCGAGGAACTTCACGGATTCGCCGGGGACGTGTTCATGCTGCACACACATGGCGGCAAATCGATCATCCCGCTGCTCCCAGAGCGCCAGGATGTCTCCCCGGCAGAGCATGTCGCAATCCATGAACAGGGCCCAGCCGTCGTATCCCATCAGATGCGGGACGAGAAAGCGGGTGAACGAGAAGGCCGTGCTCTGCTTCGGATCTCGCGGGCGCTGATACAGCCCCTGGGCTTCAAGCTGTGGAGTGACCAACGGGGTGATCCTGAGCGGCACGCTGCTGTGCTGATACAGGCTGTCGATCAGCACATTTGTGGCCGCCCGTTCCCGCGGGTCGTAGCCGATGAAGATTGGAATCATCGGCGGTCTCACGGTCGACACAATCCGGTCTGATCTGGGCAGGAGGTTAGTCGGAGGCTGCGGAAGGCAAACCCCGGCAAGCTGCTGTGGAGATCCGATCAGAAAACGCGGTGCTGGTCCTCATCGAGGCTGACCCGAACCGTGCGGGCTGCCGCCTGCGCTGGTGGAATGTCAAACGGCTTGCCGAACAACAGGGCACTGCTGTTCGGCAACTGACCCTGCCCTCAGAGAAGCGCCTGTCCAAACATGATTTACCGCGATGCTGCCGGCGGCTGCCGAAAGGCCTGCGCCTGTGGTTGCGGGATCTGGCACCAACGTTGCGGCGTGGCAAATTCCTGCTGGCACTCGCCTCAGCCCGGGTGGTGATCACGGGCAAACCAAACGATCCGCGGCTGATCGATGGGATGCGCGTCGCGCGTTGGTTCGGAACGCGGCTGATCGTGGATGCGTGCGACATCAAACCCAGCTACGTGCACATCCAGGAGGCATTCGAGCTGGCCAGCTCCATCACCATCCCAACGGAAGCACTGATGGCTGCCGTTCCAGAACGGCAGCGACAGAAGATCAAGGTGATCCCCGACAGCCTGGACACAGCTTGTCTGCCGACAAGCAGCGAACGCCTGCCAGGTCCGCCTCCGACGTTGAACATCCTCTGGTTCGGTGTGATCGAAGCCAGCGGCCCCGCGCAACGCCCCTCCTTCGCCCTCTTCTGCGATCTGATCGCCACATCGATCGAGTGGCTTAAACAGCATCAGGCCAGCATCACGCTGGTGTGCTCACGCAGCGACGAAGCTCTCCGGCATCTCGAACGCAGGTTGTCGCCGAACACCCTCCCCTGCGAAGCCATGGACTGGACCATCGACAACATGCGCCAGGCTCTGGCCAGACCTGGCCTGGCGCTGATCCCCTACCCGACACCCGTCGATCGCTGCCGAAAGAGTGCCAACCGCATGGAACTGGCCCTTTATTCGGGCAAGACCGTCCTGGTGAATGGACGGCTTCCATCCCTCGATGAAGCGTTGCGGGAGCATGTCATCGAAGTCGGTGAGGGCATCAACGAAGCTTTCGTCCACACGTCGCAAGAGGACGCATCGGCCGCGCGGCACTACCTCAACAGAAAACAAGAACTGATCGATCAGCAGTGGTGTGAACTGATTCGCTAAGCATCTGCGACGGGTTCAATCGGAGCCAACCGCGGATCAAGAATTTTGGGTCCCATCCCGGCAAATTTCACGGCAATCGACACCTTCTCACCACTGCCGAAGGTGTGGGTGACCTCCCCGAGACCGAAGCTGGCATGGCTGACGCGATCTCCCACACTCCAGCTCCGACCAGGGGCTGGTCCGGCATGTCGCCGACGCACGGCATTCGCCACTGCCGGTTCCGGCCGCTCACGATCAACACGGGTCAACCGGTCCAGCCGACGCTCCCGCCGCAACGCCGCGCCACCGCTCTGGGGCAGATCCCCCTGCACCAGAGCCTCTGGCAGTTCGGACAGAAAGATGGAGGGCACCGCCGCTTCACGCATGCCACCCCAGAGCCGGCGCTCGCTGGCATGGGACAAAAACAGCCGTTCTTTGGCCCGGGTGATGCCCACATAACAGAGGCGGCGCTCCTCTTCGAGCGAGGCCGGATCATCAAGGGAGCGATAGCTCGGAAACAACCCCTGCTCCAAACCGACCAGGCACACCACCGGGAACTCCAACCCCTTGCTGCTGTGCAGAGTCATCAGAGTGACCCGATCAGCGGCGGTGTCTTTGTTATCCGCATCGCTGGAAAGCGCTGCCGTGGCGAGGAAACCCTCGAGATCTCCCTCCTCGTTCTCCTCCTGATATTGCAGCGCTGCATTGACCAGCTCCTGAAGGTTGCGACGCCGCTCTTCGGCCTCATCACTGCCATCAGCGATCAGTTCACTGACGTAGCCGCTCTTCTCCATCACCTGCTGAATCAGCTCCGAAGGGGCCACGTCCTGGATTTGGCGCTGAAGATCGTTGACCAGCTCGCAGAACTGCAGCAGGCCCTTCGCTGATCGACCGCCCAGCGATCGCACGGCTTCAGGGTCGCTCACCACATCCCAGAGCGGAATCCCGAGTTGATTGGCCGCATCCGTCAGTCGCTGAATCGTGGTCTTGCCGATGCCGCGTTTGGGAACGTTGATCACGCGCAGAAGACTGACGGTGTCGGCAGGATTCACCAGCAGGCGCAGATAAGCGAGCAGGTCCTTGATCTCGCGGCGGTCGTAGAAACGAAGCCCTCCCACAACGATGTAGGGAATCCCCCAGCGCACCAGCGACTCCTCAATGGAGCGGGACTGGGCATTGGTGCGATACAGCACGGCCATGTCTCCCCAGCTCAAGTCGGGATTCGCGGCTTCCATCGTGCGCAGCCGATGAACAACGGCCTCGGCCTCAGCGATCTCGTCATCGCAGCGGGTCAACATGATCAGCTCACCCTCGCCGCGTGTGGGACGAAGCACCTTGTCGATCCGCTCGCTGTTGTTGGCGATCAGCGCATTGGCCGCCTCGAGGATCGTGGCGGTGGAGCGGTAGTTCTCCTCCAACTTGACCATCGTGCGCGTGATGTCATCGGCGGCCTGATCGCCGAAGTCGTCCTGAAAACCCATCAGGATCGTGAAATCCGCAGCCCTGAAGCTGTAAATGCTCTGATCAGCATCACCAACAACAAACACGGATCGTCCCGTCCAGTCGTCGTAGGACTGGGGATCCTTGCCATCCGTCACCAACAACTTGATCAGGTCGTATTGGGTGCGGTTGGTGTCCTGATACTCATCCACCAGCACATGGCGGAAGCGGCGATGCCAGTAGCTCCGCACCTGCTCGTTCTGCTGCAGTAGCTGCACAGGCAACAGAAGGAGATCATCGAAATCGAGGGCGTTGTTCGCAGCCAGTGCCTTGCGGTATCGGCGATAAACATCGGCGGTGAGCTTGCCCCGCTGCCCCTCGGCGTTGGCCTCCAGCTGATCAGGCAACCAGCCCTGGTTCTTGGCATTGCTGATC